>QGUX01000130.1 GCA_003242275.1 Pseudomonadota bacterium
CTGACCTTCCCCCTTCCAGAACCCCCAAACCCAACGCGGGCGTTTCAGTCGCCCGGCCCCCCCCTCGACCAGCCGGGCCACCCGACCCGCCGGCGCTTAGGCCCCTCCCGCATCCTCCGCCGCCAGCGCCAGCCGCCGGATCCCCTCATCCAGCTGCTCCGGCGTCAGCGCACAGAACGGCAGCCTCAGGAACCGCTCGCCACCGCCGCTCGGGAAGAATGCCAGCCCGTCCGCCAGGTTCAGGTTGTACTTGGTCGCTGCGGCGCGCACGGCGGTGGTCGAAGTCCCCTCCGGGAGCGTCACCGACAGGAAGAACCCGCCATCCGGCCGCGTGGCCACCGCGTCGGGCATGTGCTTGTCGATGGCCGCCAGCGTGGCCTCCAGGCGCGGCGCATACAGCTTCTTCAGCCGCTCGATCTGCGGGCCCAGCTTGCCTTCGGCGCACCACTCGGCGGTCACGCCGTGGGCGAAGTAGCCCGGCGAGATGTAGGTGTCCTCGGCGGTCTTGCCGATCTTCGCCAGCTTCGCCGGCTCGCCGATCATGAAGCCGGCGCGCACGCCGGGGGCGATCAGCTTGGTGAACGAGCTCATGTGCAGCACGCGCTCGGGCGCCAGCGAATACAGCGTGGGCTCGTCCTTGCCGCGGTAGCGCAGCAGGCGGTAGGGGGCATCCTCCAGCAACAGGAAGCCGTATTTCTCGGCGAGCTCGATCAGTCGCTGGCGCTTGGCCAGCGAGCAGGTGGCGCCGGAGGGGTTCTGGAAGTCCGGGATCACGTAGAACAGCTTCGGCACGCGCTGCTCGAGCATCTTCTCCAGCGCGTCGATGTCCGGGCCGTCGGCCTGCAGCGGCACGCCTTCCACTTCCATGCCGTTGCGGCGGAACAGGGTGATGGCGCGGTCGTAGCTGGGCGACTCGGTGTACACCAGGTCGCCGCGCGAGAGCAGGCCGATGCACAGGAACTCGACCAGCTCCAGCGAGCCATTGCCCACCAGCACGCGGTCGCTGCTCACGCCCTGCCACTGGGCCAGCCAGTCGCGGAAGGAGGCGAGGCCGGCGGCGGGGCCGTACTGCAGCACGGCCACGGCCTGCTTCTCGAGCACTTTGCGGGCGGCTTCGGCCAGTTCCGCTTCGGGGAAGGACTCGTTCGCGGGCACGCCGCGGGTGAAGTTGATCGGCTCGAGGGCTGACATGGGTTGGATTCCCGGGGAAAAGGTAAGGATCTGGTTGGATGGGAGGGCCTTGCGGGCGGGGCGCATTCTATGGAAATCCGCCGGTTACAGCCATCGCCCCCTGGGTTAACCTCGTCGCGGTTCCACCACTGCACCAGGGGATATCCGGCATGGACAGCGACCGCCCTTCCCGCACCTCGTGCCGCCGTCGGAGGGCCCTGGGAAGCCTGCTGTCGCTGCTGCTGGGCCTGCTGGCCGCCGGCGCCCCGGCGCGGGCCGGGGCGGAGCCGCCCATGTGGGTGGTCCGGGACGCGGATTCCACCATCTACCTCTTCGGCACCGCCCACCTGCTGGATCCGTCCATCCCGTGGAAGACGGACCGGGTGCAGAAGGCGCTGGATGAGGCCACCCAGCTCTGGGTGGAGGTGGCCCTCCCGCCGGGCGGGGAGCTGGCACTGAGCATGGCCATGCTGCGTCGCGCCCTCTCGGACAAGCCGCTGTCGAGCCTTCTGACCGAAGCGGAACAGGCACGGCTGCGCCAGCTGCTCTCCCGCCTGCCGGACGGGGCGGCGATGGGCATGATCATCGAATCCACCCGTCCCTGGTTCGCCACCATCACCCTGGGCACGGCGCCGCTGCTGGCGGCGGGCTACGAGTCCGCCTCGGGCGCGGACATGGTGCTGATGCGCGTGGCGCGGGAGCAGGGCGACGAGGTGCTGGGGCTGGAGACCGCCGAGCAGCAGATCGAGTGGCTGGCCTCGGCGCCGGAGGACGAACAGCTGGCCGCGCTGAAGAAGCTGCTGGCGGTGCCGGAGGAGGAGTTCGACGCCTCCATCCGCGAGATGGACGAGGCGGTGCGTGCGTGGATGAAGGGCGACGCGAAGCCGCTGGAGAAGCAGGCGCTGGAATGGCGCCGCGGTGATGACGTGGCGCTCTCGGCAGCCACGTCCTACGAGCTGATGATCGTCCGCCGCAACGAGAACTGGGCGGAGCAGATCGAGAAGCTGCTGGCCGGTTCGGGTGTGGCGTTCAACGCCGTGGGCGCGGGCCACCTGGTGGGCCCGGACAGCCTGCAGGAGAAATTGAAGGCGCGCGGCATCCGCGCCGAGCCTTACTGAACCGGCACTGCCGGCAGGCGTCGCGTCTCAGCCGGCCGCGGCGCCAGCGATGATTTCGCGGATCGACGCCATGCCGCGCTGCTCGAGGTACGTGGCGATGCCGCGGTTGATCTTGTGGCACACCAGCGGGTCGTAGAACAGCGCCGTGCCCACGCCCACCGCGGTGGCGCCGGCATGCAGGAATTCCAGTGCGTCATTGGCATCGGTGATGCCGCCCTGGCCGATGATGGGGATGTCGTGCGGCCGCGCCACCTCGGCCACCTGCGCCACCTTCAGCAGCGCAATCGGCTTGATCGCCGGGCCGGACAGCCCGCCCTGGCGGTTGCCGATGATGGGCTTGCCGCTCCTCGGGTCGATGGCCATGCCCATCACCGTGTTGATCACCGAGAACGCGTCGGTGCCGGCCTCGATGCAGCCGCGCGCGTTGGCCTGGATGTCGGTCTGGTTGGGCGAGAGCTTGGTGATCAGCGGCTTCTTCGTGACCTTGCGGCAGGCGGCCACCACGCGCGCGGACATCTCGGGCGAGTTGCCGAACTGCACGCCGCCCTCCTTCACGTTGGGGCAGGAGATGTTGATCTCGATGGCGTCGATGGGCGAGTCGTCGAAGCGCGCGGTGACCTCGATGTACTCCTCCACGGTGGAGCCGGAGACATTGGCGATGAAGCGCGTCTCGGAGAAATCGAGCGTGGGCAGGATGTCGCGCACCACGGCCTCGACGCCGGGGTTCTGCAGGCCGATAGCGTTCAACATGCCCATGGGCGTCTCGAACACGCGGTGCGGCTTGTTGCCCAGGCGCGGCTGGCCGGTGGTGCCCTTGAGGCAGATGGCGCCCACGTCACGGTTCGAGAACCCGGCCACGCGGGTGTACTCCTCGCCGAAGCCCACGCAGCCCGACAGCAGCACGATGGGCGAGGCGAACTTCATGCCGCAGAATTCCAGCTGCAGCGAGGCCGGGGGCGGCTGCCAGTTCGAGGTGATGTCCTGGGAGGTGAGGGGAGCTTCGGGCGCCGCGTGCATGGGGCGATTATCGCGCAGAATGGGCCCCCGCGCCTCAGGCGCCGGCCATCCCGACCATGTTCAACGTCATCCTCTACCAGCCTGAAATCCCGCCGAATACCGGTAATTCCATCCGCCTGTGCGCCAACACGGGCGCGCACCTGCACCTGGTGGCGCCGCTGGGGTTCGACCTGTCCGAACCGCAGTTGAAGCGCGCGGGGCTGGATTACCACGACCTGGCGCGGGTGACCGTGCACCCGGACCTGGCCGCCTGCCTCGCGGCGCTGGCCGGCCGTCGGCTGTTCGTGATCGAGACCGACGGGTCGAAGGGTTACCACGAGGCACACTTCGCGCCGGGGGACTGCTTCCTGTTCGGGCGGGAGACCGTGGGATTGCCGGCCGAGGTCAATGCCCTGCTGCCGCCGCACGAGCGGCTGCGCATCCCGATGCGGCCGTCGAACCGGAGCCTGAACCTGTCGAATGCGGTGGCGGTGGTGGTGTACGAGGCGTGGCGGCAGGTGGGGTTCACGGGCGCCGGATGAAGGAACGGCCGTCCCGGTGCACGGAGACGGCCGCGATAGTCAGCTCTGCTGCACCGGTGTCAGAACGAAACCTTCAGGCCTGCAGCGATGCGGTCGACGTCGAACTCGTCGCCCAGCGCGGAACGCACGTCGGAAAACTTCGTATAGCCGACACGGATGCCGACGCGCTCGTTGATCAACCAGGTAAAGCCGACGCCAAAGAAGATCGTGGTGCCGCTCTCCGAATCGGACTCCGAGGCCGATTCGCCCTGGAGCGAGGCCGTGAATTTGACCTTGGACTTGCCGAGCATTGCGCCGACACGAGCATCCAGAGAGAAGCGGTCGGAGACAGGTAGCATGCCGAGAAGCGACAGCGCCGGTCCCTTGGCATCCGAAGTCAGGTCCGAAGAGGCATCCATTGGTCCGCCGCCGTTGTCGACAATACCTTCTGCTTCGTACTTTGCCTTACCTAGGTCTATGTAGGCGGCCTCAACGGCAAAGTACGGCGAGGCCTGGTAGCCAACAGCGAGTTCGAAGCCGATGTCGGACTTGTCCAGATCAGATTCTCCGTCGAGCACGTTGAATCCAAAGCTCTCCCAAGTGGCGACCACGAGTTCATCCATGAACGCCTGTTCCTCACCGCCCACGTCCGTGGACGACTGGCCGATAGTGCCCGCCATGTAGAATCCCGGCACAGCCGCGGTGGCCATGCTGGCACCACCCAGCATCGTGGTCGCAACGGCAGCAATCGTTGCACCGCGAAGGTTGCGGTTCTTGTTGATCATCTGGACTCTCCTTGTCACGGTTGTTGTTTGTGTTTGCACATCCCTTCGCGCAATCAACCGTAAGGGTCGCGATGTGCGCGCAGAGCATGGTCTCTGGACAAGAGTTTCAGATCGAATTTCGGCGAAAGGCGTGGCGCGTGTACCAATCACGCGAAGCAACAATGAGAACCAGCGCCCATTTCCAGTGCAGGATTGCGGAAGCAACAGAAGATGCGGACAAAGGACGATCGTCCGCAGTTCAAGAACTACTCGAACTCCGCCTGCGGCGGCCGCGACATCAGCTCGCGCATCACCTCGCCCGGATCCGCGCCATCGAACAGGATGCGGCAGATGGCCTCGCAGATGGGCAGGTCGAGCTGCAGCTTGTGCGCCACCGCGCGCAGCACGCGCGCGGCATGCCAGCCTTCCACCACCTGCCCGATCTCACGCATGGCCTCGTCCACCGACAGGCCGCGCGCCAGCGCAAGTCCGCAGCGGCGGTTGCGCGACTGGTCGTCGGTGCAGGTGAGCACGAGGTCGCCGAGCCCGGCCAGTCCCATGAAGGTGCGCTCGCGTGCGCCGAGCTTCAGGCCCAGCCGGCGCATCTCGTTCAAGCCGCCGGTGATCAGCGCCACGCGCATGTTGGCGCCGAAGCCGAGGCCATCGGACAGTCCCGCGCCCACGGCCAGCACGTTCTTCACCGCGCCGCCGATCTCCACGCCGATGATGTCGGTGGACACATAGGTGCGGAACGAGGGTGAGGCCAGGTCCTCGGCGATGCGCATGGCAAAGGCCTCGTCGGCCGAGGCCACCACCATGGCGGTGGGCAGTCCCGCGCCGACTTCCCTGGCGAAGGTGGGGCCGGACAGCACGCCCATGGTGGTCGCATCACCGAGCACGGCGCGCGCCACCTGGTGCGGCAGGAGGCCGGTGTCGCGCTCGAATCCCTTGGTGGCCCAGGCCACCGAGATGGCCGGGGTGAGCCGCGGCTTGAGCTCGGTGAGCAGCCCGCGGAAGCCGCTGCTGGGCACGGCCACCACCACGTCGCTGACGCCGGCGAGCGCCTCCTCCAGCGAGTCGGCGATCGACAGGTTGTCCGGGAAGCGCGCATCGGGCAGGTAACGCGCATTGACGCGCGCGGCGCGCATGGCGGCGCGCTGCGCGGCGTCGCGGCCCCAGAGGTGGGTGGGCTTGCCGGCGCGCGCGAACTGGATCGCGAGCGCCGTGCCCCAGGAGCCGCTGCCGAGGACGGCGATCGGCGCGATCACGGCGAGGCCGGCTGCGGTGGGTGGTGGATCAGTTCGGCAGCGGCTGCGAGGGCGGCTGCTGGGTCTGCACCGTCTGCGCCTGCGCGTTCAGGTACAGCGCGTCGAAATTCACCGGCGGCAGCAGCAGCTGCGGGAAGCCGCCCATCGATACCAGCTGCGACACCATGGCGCGCGCATACGGGAACAGCACCGCCGGGCAGATGCTGGCCACGGCACGCTTCATGTCCTCCTCGGACAGGTTCTGCATCAGGAAGGCGCCAGCCTGCTTCACTTCGACCAGGAACAGCGTCTTCTCGCCCTGCTTGGCCGACACGGTGACGGTGAGCACCACCTCGCGCAGGTCGCCCTGGATGGGATTGGCGGTGGTCGACAGGTCGAGGTTGATCTGCGGCTGGGCATTGGCCTCCGCACGCGGGCCGAGCGGCGCCTCGTACGAGCAGTCCTTCAGGTACACGGCCTGCAGCGCGAGGTTGGGCTGGGCAGCCTGCTTGTCGAGCCCGTTGGCGCCTGCGGCGGTATTTTCGTCGGCCATCTTGATCGTCCTCTGTCGTGCGTTGTTTCGTTCGTTCGTGGTCTTCTATCGGGCTTCGCCCCCGGCAGCCTCGCCGGCCAGCAGGCGGTCGAGCTCGCCCTTCTCGTCGAGGGCTCGGGTGTCATCATAGCCGCCGATGTGCCGCCCGCCGATGAAGATCTGCGGCACGGTGTTGCGGCCGCCGCTGCGCTGGCGCATCTCCTGGCGGGCGCCCTCGACCTGCTCGACGTCGATCTCGGTGAACTCGACGCCCTTCTCCTGCAGCAGGCGGCGCGCACGGGCGCACCAGGGGCACCACGAGGTGGCGTACATCACGACCTGGGGCCTGTCCGCCATCACCTCAGCCGCGCTGCCTGGTCAGCGGCAGTCCCTCGGCGCGCCAGTTCTGCATGCCGCCGCGCAGGTTGAAGACCTTGGTGAAGCCGGCGGCGTGCAGGGTGCGGGTCAGCGCCGAGGCGCGCGAGCCGTCCTCGCAGACCAGCAGCAGCAGCCGGTCCTTGAAGCGCTTCAACTGCTCGGCGGCATTGGCGTGCTGCTCGGGGGCGAGGTGCCGGGCGCCGTTGATGTGGCCGGCGGCGAAGGCCTCGCCGGGGCGCAGGTCGTACACCGGCGCGCCCTGGTTCATGAGCTGGATGGCCTGCTGCGGGCTGACCGCGGCATAGCTGGTGCGGCGATGCCTCAGCTCGAAGGCCAGCACGGCCAGCGCCATCGCCACCGCGAGGCTCGAGATGAAGGGGTGGAGGGTGATGTATTCGAGCAGGCGCTGCATAAGGGTCGGGCATTATAGCGGCCCGGGCAGGCTAGACTTGGCTCATGTCACGGACGCTCCGCGGTCTCGCTGCTGGACTCCTGGCGCTGGGGATGGCGCTGGCGCTGCCGGCCGCGCAGCAGCCGGCGCGCGACCCGGCCAAGGCCGAGGCCGAGCTCAAGGCGCTGAACGAGCGCATCGAGCGCCTCACGCGCCAGACCCAGCAGGACGCCATCGCCCGCGACAAGCTCAACCGGGAGCTGCGCGACGCGGACCGGGCGGTGGCCTCGGCGCAGGGCGAGCTGCGCAAGCTGCGGGCGGAACGCAGCGAGCGGGCCGAGGCGCGCCGGGCGCTGGAGAAGGAACGCGCCGAACGCGAGGCGGCCCGCAAGGCGGCCGAGGCCGACCTGGAGAAGCAGCTGCTGGCCGCCTACTTCATGGGGCGCAATGAACCGCTGAAGCTGCTGCTGAACCAGGGCAGCCCGGCGGAATTCAGCCGCAACCTGGCCTACTACGGCTACCTGGGACGCTTCCGGGCGGAGCAGATCGCGAAGATCAACGAGGAAGTCGCCAGGATTGAGGAACTTACCGCCAGGATCGACGCCGAGGACCAGCGCCTCGCGGAGCTGGAGGCGGCCCAGAAGCAGCGCGTGTCCGAGCTCGAGTCCGCCCGCAGGCGCCAGCAGCAGGTGCTGGTGTCGCTGGAACGGGAGGCCACCAACCGCAATACCCAGCTCCGCCGCCTGCGCGAGCAGCGGGCCGCGCAGGAGCGCCTGATCGAGCAGCTGCGCCAGGCAGTGCGTTCCTCGGCGCCCTACGACCCGGACGCGCCCTTTGGCACCACCCCCATGTACTGGCCGGCGGCGGGCAAGCTCGCCGTTTCGTTCGGCGCGTCAATCCCGGGCCTGGGCAAGGCGACTTACATCGAAATCGATACAACCGACGGCGCCCAGGTCACCGCGGTGCACGAGGGCCGGGTGGAGTATGCCGACTGGGTCCCGGGCCGCGGACTGATGGTGATCATCAACCACGGCACCCACCGGGGGCAGGAGCACTGGACGCTGTACGGACACCTGGGCGAACTGTACGTGCAGCGCGGCGAGGTGGTGCGTGGCCGGCAGGTCATCGGCACCGCGGGCCGCTCGGGCGGGCGACGCGACCCGGGCCTGTACTTCGAAGTGCAACGCAACAGGACATCCATCGATCCACGTCCGCTGTTCCGCACCGCGGCACCCCCCGCGCGTTGATTCCGCATCGCTGGCGAGCCGTGCTGCCGTGCCGTCGTCATTCCACGTACGTGCCTGTTTTCGCACCGCAAAGGTGCAATGACGGCCGTGTATCCGTGTCGCGCAATCTGCCAACTCGATCATCCATTCCCTGATTTGATTAAGTCATGCTGCATGCATGACGAATGACCTTGCCGACCTGTCGCGCGACTTCACGCCCTACGGGCAACTCGTCGCGGCGCTGCTGCCGCGTGCCGCGGGACTGTCGATCTTCGACGCGGACGGCGAACTGCGCTGGACCAGCGACGAGACGGTGGATCCGCAGTTGCCCGAGCTGGTCGGCCGCGCGGCCGCGCTGGCGGTGCTGAACAACGAACCGGGCGAGCGCGCGCAGTTGCGCACCGACGAGCCGGTGTACCTGTTCTGGCTGCGCGACGCGCAGCGCAAGATCATCGCCGTGCTGTGCGTGCGCTGGCGCACCAGCGAGAGCGATCCGCGCACGTTCTCCTATGTGTACGGCATGCTGCGCCCGGTGATCGAGTGCCTGCACCGCGAGCTGTCGCTGCAGGCGAAGCTGGCCGGCGAGGAAGGATCCCGCCCGGACGGCAACGATGTCGAGGGCGGCGAGGACGCGGACCTGAAGGTGCTGCTGACGACCTCGGAAGGTTCCTCCGGCGGCGACATCGCGCAGCTGCTCGACCACGTGAACCAGCACCTGCGCTGCGAGATGACGGCGCTGCTGATGCCCGAGCGCAACGTGCTGGTGGTGACCAAGGTGCCGGGCTGCCAGATCGAGAACGCCATGCTGGTGCGCGCGCACCGCCACCTGGTGTCGCTGGCGCAGGTGGGCAAGGAAGCGCTGCTGCTGAACGAGCCGGGCAGCCTGCCCGGCCTCGGCCTGCCGCTGCGCGCGCTGGTGAGGACGGTGCGCACTCCGGCCGGGCGCGCCAGCGCGCTGCTGGT
>QGUX01000346.1 GCA_003242275.1 Pseudomonadota bacterium
GGATGCGGCCGCCATCGTCCTGTGCCGCGACAACAACATCCCGCTCAGGGTGTTCAACCTGCACAATCCCGGCGACCTGCCGCGGGTTGTGCGCGGCGAGAATGTCGGTACGCTGGTAAGCAACTGAAAATCACGCCAAGGACCCAGACGCCATGATCAACGACATCAAGGCTGATGCGCAGCAGCGCATGCAGAAGTGCATCCAGGCCTTCCAGGCGGACCTGAAGAAGCTGCGCACCGGGCGCGCCCATCCCAGCCTGATCGAGGGCCTGAAGGTGGATTGCTACGGCTCGGACATGCCGCTCTCGCAGGTGGCCAGCATCGGCGTGGAGGAGGGCCGCACGCTGGTGGTCACGCCCTGGGACAAGAACATGGTCTCCGCCATCGAGAAGGCCATCCACAAGTCGGACCTGCACCTGAACCCCAACACCGCCGGCACCGTGATCCGCATCCCGCTGCCGCCGCTGACGGAGGAGCGCCGCCGCGACATCCTGAAGGTGGTGCGCGCCGAGGCCGAGAACGCCAAGGTGGCCGTGCGCAACGTGCGCCGCGACGCGCTCGGCGAGATCAAGGAGGCGCTGAAGGAGAAGCTGATCTCGCAGGACGACGAGCGTCGCGGCGCCGAGGAGATCCAGAAGATCACCGACAAGGCCGTGGCCGACATCGACCAGATCACGGCCGCCAAGGAAAAGGAAGTGATGCAGGTCTGAGGCATCGTGCGCCCCGGGCCCTGCCTGCCGCCATGACGCTGCCGCGTCACATCGCCATCATCATGGACGGCAACGGCCGCTGGGCCAGCGCGCGCGGACTGCCGCGCCAGGCCGGCCACCGCGAGGGCGTCGAGCCGGTGCGCATGTCGATCCGCGAGTGCATGCGCCGGCGCATCGGCGCGCTGACGCTGTTCGCGTTCAGCAGCGAGAACTGGGGGCGGCCCAGCGAGGAGGTGGGGGCGCTGATGGGGCTGTTCGTCGAGGCCCTCGACCGCGAGATGGACGAGCTGGACAAGAACGGCGTGCGGCTGCGCTTCATCGGCGACAAGCAGGGCTTCCCGGTGCGCCTGCAGGCGCGCATGCAGGCGGCCGAGCAGCGCACCGCCGGCAACGAGGCGCTCAGGCTGCAGGTGGCGGTGGGCTACGGCGGCCGCTGGGACATCGTCAACGCGGCGCGGGACCTGGCGGCGCAGTGCGCGACCGGCAGGCTCCGTCCCTCCGAAATCACGCCCGAGCTGTTCTCGCAGTCGCTGCAGCTTGGCGACCTGCCCGATCCGGACCTGTTCATCCGCACCGGCGGCGAGAAGCGCATCAGCAACTTCCTGCTCTGGAACCTCGCCTACACGGAACTGTATTTCTGCGACGTGCTGTGGCCCGACTTCGACGAGGCCGGCTTCGAGGCGGCGCTGGAGTTCTTCGGCTCGCGCCAGCGCCGCTACGGCCTCACGGCGGAGCAGGCCTCCGGCAGCGGAGGGGCCGCATGACCGGCACGCGCGTCATCTCCGCCGTGTTCATCGCCGCGGCGCTGCTCATCACGGTGCTGTGGCTGCCGCCGGTGTGGTCGGTCGCGATGCTGTCGCTGGTGCTGCTGGCGGCCGGCTGGGAATGGTCGGGTTTCGTCGGCACGGGCGCGTGGCCGCGGACGGCTTTCCTCGTGCTGCTGGCCGTCCTGTGTGCCCTGTGGTGGCAGCTGAGTGCCTCCGGCACGGGCCGCATGGCCGTGCTGTGGGCGGCCTTTGCCTTCTGGAGCCTCGCCACGCTGTGGCTGGTGGCGAGCCGGCGGGCGTCGCGGCTGCTGATCGCGGGCAGCGGCCTGCTGTCGGTGTCCTTCGCCTGGGTGGCGCTGGCGCGCATGCGCATCGACTGGGAGCAGGGGCACCTCGCGGTGCTGTATGCGCTGCTGATCGTCTGGCTCGCCGACAGCGGCGCCTACTTTGCCGGCCGCCGCTTCGGTGGCGCCAGGCTTGCGCCGCAGGTTTCCCCGGGCAAGACCTGGGCGGGCTTCCTCGGCGGGCTGGCCGTGTGCGCGCTGCTGGCGCTGGTGGTGGCCGCGTGGCGCACGCTGCCATGGTTGCCGTTGCTGGCCGTGACGCTGGCCGCCGGGCTGTACTCGGTGGTGGGCGACCTGAACGAGAGCATGGCCAAGCGCTATGCCGGCGTGAAGGACAGCGGCCGGCTGATTCCCGGCCATGGCGGCGTGCTCGACCGCTTCGACAGCCTGCTCGCCGCGGCGCCCATCCTGATGCTGGGCGTTGAACTGCTGCCGGAACTGCGCGGATGAAGGCACCCACCGGAGTGGCGGTGCTCGGTTGCACCGGCAGGCAAGGCGAGGGCAACCTGGGGCCCTCTCTTTTACACATCATCCCGCCCACCAGACCCAAACCGAACTCTTATA
>QGUX01000131.1 GCA_003242275.1 Pseudomonadota bacterium
GCGAGATCCGCGCGCGGCCCGGCGAGAGCGTCGAGATCCGCGTGCTGCGCGAGGGTTCCGAGCACACGGTGCGCGTGCAGCTCGGCGTCTCCGAACTGGAGGGGCGCAGCGTGGGCCTGCTCGGCGTGTACCCGCAGCCGGTCCTGCTGCCCGAGTCGATGGTGCGCCGTACCACCTTGGGACCGCTGGAGGCACTGGCCAGGGGCAGCCAGGAGGCCTGGAACATGACCGTGCTGCAGGCGCGGGTCTTCTGGAACATGCTGCAGGGGCGGGTGTCGCTGAAGAACCTCTCCGGCCCGCTGACCATCATGGAATTCGCCGGAGAGTCGGCGAGGTCCGGCCCGACCAACTTCGTCTACTTCCTCGTGCTGATCAGCCTCTCGCTGGGCTTCATCAACCTGCTGCCCGTGCCCATCCTCGACGGCGGCCAGGTGGTCTACCAGCTGGTGGAGTGGATCAAGGGCAGTCCGCTGTCCGAGCGGGCGCAGGTGCTCGGCCAGCAGGTCGGCATCGCGATGCTGGTGCTGCTCATGGGCGTGGCGCTCTTCAACGACATCCTGCGGCAGTTCGGTTGAGAATGAACAACAAGATTCCCCTGCTGGCCCTGCTGGGCCTGGCCTCCGCAACGCCGCTTGCCCACTCCCAGGTCCAGGCCAATCCGGACGCCTCCCGATTCATCGTCGGCGACATCCGCGTCGTGGGCCTGCAGCGCGTCTCCGAGGGCACGATCTACAACTACCTGCCGGTGAACATCGGCGACGAGCTCACCCCGCAGCGCGTGCGCGAGGCCGTGCATGCCCTGCACGAGACCGGCTTCTTCCGCAACGTCGAGCTGTACCGCGACGGCTCGGCGCTGGTGGTGTCGGTGCGCGAGCGGCCCACCATCGAGAGCTTCCAGATCTCCGGCAACAAGGACATCAAGACCGAGGACCTGATGACCTCGCTGCGTGGCATCGGCCTGGCGCAGGGCAAGACCTTCAACCGGTCCGTGCTCGAGGAAGTCAAGGCCGAGCTCACCGACCAGTACTTCAGCCAGGGCAAGTACGGCGTCAGCGTCGAGACGAACATCGAGGAGCTGCCCGACAACCTGGTGCGGGTCGGCATCGAGATCAAGGAAGGCTCGCGCGCCAAGATCCGCCAGATCAACATCGTCGGCAACGAGACCTTCTCCGACAAGGAGATCATCGACGGTTTCGAGCTGATGACGCCGAAGTGGAACAACTGGTGGAAGCCGGGCACCAGCTACTCGCGCGAAATGCTCACCGGCGACCTGGAGAAGCTGCGCAGCTTCTACCTGGACCGCGGCTACGCCGATTTCCAGATCGAGTCGGCGCAGGTGCAGATCTCGGACGACAAGTCCGACATGTTCATCACCATCAGCATCGACGAGGGCGACATCTACCGCATCGCCGACGCGCGCGTGGCGGGCAACACCATCGTGCCCGCCTCGGAGCTGCAGCGCCTGGTGATCGTCAGGAAGGGGGAGATCTACTCGCAGCAGCGCATCTCCGCCACCCAGAAGCTGATCGAGAACTACCTGGGGTCGATGGGCTACGCCTTCGCCGAGGTGGACCCGGTGCCGCGCCTCGACGAGGAAAAGAAGGAGGTCACGCTGACCTTCCTGGTGAACCCGGGCAAGCGCGTGTACGTGCGCCACATCAATTTCAGCGGCATGACGCGCACCCAGGACGTGGTGCTCCGGCGCGAGATGCGCCAGCTGGAGGGCTCGTGGGTGTCGAACGCGGCGCTGGAGCTGTCCAAGCAGCGCATCCAGCGCCTGCCGTACATCGAGGAAGTGGACTTCGATACCAAGCGCGTGGAGGGCACGGACGACCTGGTGGACGTGGACTTCACGGTGAAGGAGGGGCCCAGCGCCACGCTGTCGGGCGGCCTGGGCTATTCCCAGTCGCAGCGTTTCATGCTGACCGGCAGCTACGTGGACAGCAACTTCTTCGGCACCGGCAAGCGCGTTGCGCTCGACCTGTCCACCGGCCGCTGGCAGAAGTACGCCAGCTTCTCGCACACCAACCAGTACGCGGGCATCCACAACATCTCGCGCACCTACTCGCTGAGCTATTCGGACCTGACGCAGTTCGTGTCCGCCTCCTCGGACTTCTCCTCCAAGTCGCTGTCCGCCGGCGTGCAGTTCGGCTATCCGATCAGCGAGCTGCAGGGCCTGCGCTTCGGCGCCAACGTCTCGCGCTCGGACCTGATGACCACTTCGGCGGGCAGCGCGCTGCAGGCGCAGATCTGGGTGCAGGAGAACGGCAAGCCCTACAGCCGAAGCATCGTCGACAACTTCGGCAATGTCGGCGAGATCTTCGGCAGCCGCTACACGGCCTTCGAGCTGACGGCCGGCTGGTACCGCAACACGCTCAACCGCGGCCTGTTCCCCGACCGCGGCCAGCAGCAGACGCTGGGTCTCACCAGCAGCGTGCCCGGCAGCGCGGTGGAGTACTACATCGCCGACTACTCGCTGGTGCAGTACATCCCGATCTGGCGCCGCTTCACCGGCATGATCAACGTCAACGTCGCCTACGGCGACGCGTTCGGCGACACCACTGCGCTGCCGCCATACCGGCAGTTCTACGGCGGCGGCCCTGACACGGTGCGCGGCTTCCGCGAGAGCTACATGGGCCCGAGGGACAACTGGGGCAACCCGTACGGTGGCAACCTGCTGACGGTCGGCCGGGCGGAGCTGATCCTGCCGATGCCGCAGAAGTGGCAGACCAGCGCGCGCGTCAGCCTGTTCTACGACATTGGCAACGTGTTCGCGACACATGACATCGAGTTCTTCGGCGACGACGGGTTGACGCCGCTGACTTACAAGTTCAAATTCAAGAACCTGCGGCGCTCGACCGGCCTGTCGGTGGAGTGGCTCGCGCCACTGGGCCTGTTCCGCTTCAGCTACGGCATCCCGCTGAATGCGTCCAAGGGTGAAGGTCCGTTGTGGGCCGACGAGACCGAGCGCTTCCAGTTCTCGATTGGTCAGGCATTCTGATTCCATCCAGCAGAGGTTCACGTGAAACGCATCGGCATCGCACTTGTTTCCCTGGTCGCCCTGGCCGGGTTCGCCCAGTCCGCCGCGGCCGCGCAGGCGTCGGCCAAGATCGGCGTGGTCAACATCCAGGCCTTGCTGCAGGAATCGCCGCAGGCCCGCGCCGCCACCTCGGCGCTGCAGAGCGAGTTCGGCCCGGTGCAGCGCGAGATCGATGCGCTGCGCCAGAGCCTGGCCTCCCGCGAGGAGCAGCTCAACAAGGACCGCGCCACGATGAGCCCGGCGCAGATCAACGCCGTGGAGCGCGAGCTGCGCGACGGCTACATCGACCTGCAGGCCAAGCAGGAGAAGGCCGAGGACCGGCTCAATACGCGCCGCAACGAGGAGATGATGAAGCTCAATCGCGCCGTGCTCGAGGAAGTGCAGAAGTACGCGCAGGCCAACGGCTTCGACCTGATCCTCGCCGACGGCGTGCTGTTCGCCACCGCCGCGCTGGACATCACCGGTCCGGTGCTGCAGGCCCTGCAGGCCCGCGCCGGCGGAACCGGCGGCGCCACCGCGCCGGCTCCGGCTCCGTCCAATCCCTGACGGCGAGCGCGCCGGCGAGGCGTCCGTGCCGTCCGCAGCCGCGAGCCTGAACCTGGGTCGGCTCGCGCTGCGCTTCGGCTGCGGCCTGCGCGGCGATCCGGACCTGCCCGTCGACTCGGTGGCCAGCCTGGCGGGCGGGCCGCGCTCGGTGGGCTTCTTCGCCAATCCGGCCCTGCTGCCCGAGCTGCGGACCACGCAGCTCGGGGCGGTGGTGATCGACCCGAAGCACGCCGGCGAATGCCCGGTGGCGGCGCTGCTGCATCCCAATCCCCATGCCACCTTCGCGCGCATCGCGGCGTTGCTGCATCCGCCGCCGCCGGCCGTGCCCGGCATCCATCCCACCGCCACGGTGCATCCGCAGGCCGTGCTCGGCCGGGACGTGGAGGTCGGTCCCTACGTGCTGGTGGAGAAGGGGGCGCGCATCGGTGATCGCTGCCGGCTGGCGGCCCATGCCATCGTGGGCGCCGGCGCGGTGATCGGCGCGGACACGCGCCTGCTGGAGCGCGCCAGCGTGCTGGCCGGGTGCGAGGTGGGGGCGCGCTGCATCATCCACCCGGGCGCGGTGATCGGCGCCGACGGCTTCGGCAATGCCCGTGACGGGGAGCGCTGGGTCAAGGTGCCGCAGCTCGGCCGGGTGGTCGTCGGCGACGACGTGGAGATCGGCGCCAACACCACCGTGGATCGCGGGGCGCTGGGCGACACCGTGATCGGGGAGGGCGTGCGCCTGGACAACCAGATCCAGGTGGGCCACAACGTGGTGATCGGCGCGCACACCGCGATCGCCGCCTGCACCGGCATCGCCGGCAGCACCCGCATCGGCCGGCGTTGCATGATCGGCGGTGGCACCGGCATCGGCGGGCAACTGGTCATCGGCGATGATATCGTCATCGCCGGGTTCGGCATGGTGACGCGCTCGCTCACCGCGCCGGGCATGTATTCCAACGTGCTTCCGGCGCAGGAGGCGCACGAGTGGCGTCGCGTCGTCGGCCGCCTGCGGCGGCTGGATGCGCTGGCCGCGAGGGTGCGGCGCCTGGAGGCCTCCAGCGGCGCGCAGCAGGAAGAAGACGATGAGCAACACTGACAACAAGCCCTTTCTCGACATCTACGCCATCCTCAAGCGGCTGCCGCACCGTTATCCCTTCCTGCTGGTCGACCGGGTGCTGGAATGCACGCCGGGCCAGAGCATCCGCGCGCTGAAGAACGTCACCGTCAACGAGCCGTTCTTCACCGGCCATTTCCCCGAGCGGCCGGTGATGCCGGGCGTGATGGTGCTGGAGGCACTGGCGCAGACGGCCGGCATCCTCACCTACACCACCCTGGGCCGCGTGCCCAACGAGAACACCCGTTTCTACTTCGCCGGCATCGACGCCTGCCGCTTCCGCCGGCCGGTGGAGCCGGGCGACCAGCTCATCCTCACCGCCACCGTCGGGCGCAACATGAAGGGCATCTGGAAGCTGAACACGGCCGCCTTCGTGGGCGAGGTCGAGGCGGTCAGCGCCGAGATGATGCTGTTCCCCGACGCCGAGAACGCCACGGTCGTCACGCCTTGAGCATCGATCCGCGCGCCGCAGTTTCGCCGGACGCGGAGCTCGCGCCGGACGTGGAGGTCGGCCCCTTCGCGGTGATCGGGCCGCGGGTGGTCATCGGCCCGCGCACGCGCATCGGCCCGCATGCCGTGATCAGGGGGCCGACGGTGATCGGGGCGGACAACCGCATCTTCCAGTTCGCCTCCATCGGCGACGACCCGCAGGACATGAAGTACCGCGGCGAGGACACGCGGCTGGTGATCGGCGACCGCAACACCTTCCGTGAGTACGTGACGGTGAACCGCGGCACGGTCACCGGCATCGGCGAGACCCGCATCGGCAACGACAACCTGATCCTGGCCTACTCGCACGTGGCGCACGACTGCGTGCTCGGCGACCACGTCATCATGTCGAACGCGGTGAACCTCGCCGGCCACGTGGAGGTGGGCGACTGGGCCATCTTCAGCGGCTATGCCGGCGCGCACCAGTTCTGCCGCATCGGCGCGCATGCCTTCATCGCCAACAACACCGCGGTGCTGCAGGACATCCCGCCCTTCGTGCTGGCGGCGGGGCAGCCGGCCGCGCCCCGGGCCGTGAACGTGGAGGGCCTGAAGCGCCGCGGCTTCAGCGAGGAAGAGACGCGCGCCATCCGCAATGCCTTCCGCGTGCTCTACCGCAACGAGATGCCGCTGGCCGCGGCGGCGGCGCAGATCCGGCAGATGGCGGAGGAGCAGCCGGTGCTGCGCCTCTTCGCCGATTTCCTCGGCCAGGAATCCAGGCGCGGCCTGGCGCGCTGACACCGCCGGCGTCGCCGATGCAGCCGCGCCAGGGGGACGTCCCGGATGCCGATGGGCCGCAGGATGATGCGGCGGCCGCGCCCACCATCGGGCTGGTGGCCGGCGAGGCCTCGGGGGACCTGCTCGGCGCATCGCTGATCGGGGCGCTGCGCCGGCACCTGCCGCGCGCCCGCTTCACCGGCGTCGCCGGGCCGCGCATGCGCGCGGCCGGCTGCGAGGTGCTGGCCGGCAGCGAGGAGCTGGCCGTGATGGGGCTGGTGGAGCCGCTGAAGCACCTGCCGCGCCTGCTGAAGCTGCGCGCGCGGCTGCAGCGCGAAATGCTCGCGCGGCGCATCGACCTTTTCGTGGGCGTCGACTCCCCGGCCTTCAACCTGGGACTGGCGCGGCGCCTGCGCGCGCGGGGCGTCGCCACCGCGCAATACGTGAGCCCGCAGGTGTGGGCCTGGCGCAGGGGACGGGTGCGCGGCATCGCGCGCAGCGTGGAACTGGTGCTGTGCCTGTTTCCCTTCGAGCCCGCGGCCTATGCGGGTGCGCCGGTGCGCGCCGAGTTCGTCGGGCATCCGCTGGCGGAGCAGATACCGCCGGGCGCCGGGCGGGGCCAGGCCCGCGCGGCGCTGGAGCTGCCGGCCGATGCCACGGTGGTGGCCATCCTGCCGGGCAGCCGCGAGGGCGAGGTGCGGCGCCTGGGCGAGGATTTCGCGCGGGCCGGCATCGAGCTGGCGCGGATGCACGAAGTTCCCCTGCAGTTCATTGCGCCGCTGGCCTCGGAGAAGGTGGGACGCCTGTTCGAGGCGCAGGTGCGCGCGGCCGGCGCGCCCATCCGCCTGGTGCGGGGCAGGGCGGACGAGGTGCTGGCCGCCGCCGACGTGGCGCTGGTCGCCTCCGGCACGGCGACATTGCAGGCCCTGCTGCATGGCACGCCGATGGTGGTGGCCTACCGGCTGGCTCCGCTGACCGCCTTCATCGCCCGCGACCTGGGCCTGGTCAAGGTGCGGCATTTCTCGCTGCCAAACCTGCTGGCTGGCGAGGAGCTGGTGCCGGAGTACTTCCAGCAGGACGTGCGTCCCGGCGTGCTCGCCCGCGCGCTGAAGGCCATGCTCGATGACGGCGCGGGGCGCCTGTATCTCGCGCAACGTTTCCTGTCCGTCCACCACACGCTGCGCCAGGGAGGGGCGGGACGGGCCGCCGCGCTGCTGGTGGAGCTGCTCTCATCGCGGCGCGGCGGAAGGACGCAAGGCTGAGGCCTGCGCTGCCACGACCTTCCGGTGCGGCACGCGCCGGGATGGGCGCCCGTGGCGAATGTCAAGCACCCTGGACGGAGGTGCCTGCGGCCTCCTGGAGGCCATCGGGCAGGCGCACCAGAAATCCGGCTTGAACTCGACGCGCAGCACGGTATCGTCGCGCCAGGGAGAGACGGCCACATGATGGATGGATCGGGCGCGCGCCGCGCCTTGCAGTTCATGCGCAGCGCCGCGGTGATCGCCGGCGTGGACGAAGCGGGGCGCGGGCCGCTGGCCGGCCCGGTGTATGCGGCCGCCGTGGTGCTCGATCCCGCGCGTCCCATCCGTGGACTGGCCGATTCCAAGCAGCTCACGCCCGCGCGGCGCGAAATGCTGGCGGAACGCATCCGCGAGCGCGCGCTGGCCTGGCACGTGGCCTGGGCCGACGTGGAGGAGATCGACTCGCTGAACATCCTCGGCGCCACGCTGCTGGCGATGCGCCGGGCCGTGCTCGGGCTCGCGGTGCGGCCTGAACTGGTGCTGGTCGATGGCAACTGCACGCCGCCGCTCAACGACTGCTGCGCGCGCGCCGAGGCGGTGGTGGACGGGGACTCGCTGGTCAAGGCCATCAGCGCCGCCTCCATCCTGGCCAAGTGCGCCCGCGACGCGCTGATGGGCAGCCTCGCCGCCGCCTATCCGGGATACCAACTCGAGGTGCACAAGGGCTACGCTACACCCGAGCACCTCCAGGCCTTGCGGCTGCTGGGGCCCTCGCCGGTGCACCGGAACAGCTTCGAGCCCGTCCGCATCGCGAGAAAAGTCTCCTAAGAACATTGCGATGCAGAGATTCGTTCACCTCAGGGTTCATACCGAATACTCCCTTCTCGACAGCGTGGTGCGCGTCCCCGACCTGATGCGCGCCACGGCCGCCGCCGGCATGGGAGCCGTCGGGCTCACCGACGAGTGCAACCTGTTCGCGATGGTGAAGTTCTACAAGGCCGCGCTGGCCGCCGGCATCAAGCCGGTGATCGGCGTGGACCTGTGGATCCAGGAGGAGGATCGCTCCGCGCCCTCGCGCCTGACCCTGCTGTGCCAGAACCAGGAGGGCTACCTGAACCTTTCGCGGCTGGTGTCGCGCGCCTACCTGGAGGGCGAACGGCAGAACACGCCGCTGGTCCCGCGCGCCTGGCTGACCCGGGAGGCGCTCACGGGCCTGATCGCGCTGTCCGGGGGCTGGGAGGGCGACGTGGGCCGGGCGCTGCTCACCGGCCGCCCCGCGCAGGCGCGCCGCCTGGCCAGGGGCTGGCTGGACCTGTTTGGCGACCGTTACTACATCGAGCTGCAGCGCCTGGGGCGCAACACCGACGGCGAGTACGTCAGCGCCGCCGTGCACCTGGCCGCGGAGGCCGGCGTACCGGTGGTGGCCACCAACGACGTGCGCTTCCTCTCGCCCGACGACTACGAGGCGCACGAGGCGCGCGTGTGCATCCGCGAGCGCACGCTGCTGGCCGACCCGAACCGCCGCCGCCGCTACACCCGCGAGCAGTACCTGAAGACGCCCGGGCAGATGGCAGAGCTGTTCGCCGACATCCCCGAGGCGCTGGCCAACAGCGTGGAGATCGCGCGCCGCTGCAGCCTGCCGCTGCAGCTGGGCAAGAGCCAGCTGCCGCGCTTCCCCACGCCGGACGGCAGCAGCGCCGAGGACTACATCCGCGTGGTGGCCACCGGGGGGCTGGCGCGGCGCATGCGCGAGAAGCGCGGCGACGACACGGTGCCGGAGGAGTACGCGGCCCGGCTGGAACGCGAGCTGGAAGTCATCATCAAGATGGGCTTCGCCGGTTACTTCCTGATCGTGGCCGACTTCATCCGCTGGGCCAAGGAGAACGGCGTGCCGGTGGGACCGGGTCGCGGCTCGGGCGCCGGTTCGCTGGTGGCCTGGACGCTGGGCATCACCGACCTCGACCCGCTGGAGCACCAGCTGCTGTTCGAGCGGTTCCTCAACCCCGAGCGCGTGTCCATGCCCGACTTCGACGTGGACTTCTGCATGGAGGGCCGCGACCGGGTGAT
>QGUX01000132.1 GCA_003242275.1 Pseudomonadota bacterium
CCGCCACGGCCCCCCGTGCACAGCAGCCTTCACGCACGGCGCCGGCGCCGGCAACGTCCTCGGCCCCGGCGTCCAGCGCCGGCGCACCCGCCCAGGCGCGCGCCGCCGCGGCGGCGGCCGCCGCCGCTGCCGCCGGCGGTGACTGGTGGGTGCAGCTCGGCAGCTTCTCCTCCGAGCAGAATGCGCAGGGGCTTGCCGGCCGCATGCGCGCCAGGGGCTTCAGCATCCAGGTCAGCAAGGTGCAATCCGGCGGACGCGACCTGTTCCGCGTGCGCGCCGGTCCGGAAAAGAGCCGCGAGGCCGCCCTGGCCCTGAGGAGCCGCCTGGCGGCCGCCGGCGAGCAGGGCACGCTGGTGGCGCCCTGAGGCCCGCGCCGATGTGTCGCCGTTCGCCTTTCGCGCCACGCCCGCAGGCGTTGCAGCCGGCCGCCATGTAGAATTGCGGCCAGTCGCACCGACCAGGCATCGATGGCAACCTTCGATTTCATCATCCTCGCTGTCGTCCTCCTGTCGGCCGTGGTCGGAGTGGTGCGCGGCTTCCTGCGCGAGATCACCTCCCTGGTCACCTGGGTGCTGGCCTTCTGGCTGGCCTGGCACTACGCGGCTGCGCTGGCGCCGCGCTTCGGCGGCGCGCTGTCCGGGGAGGCCGGTGTGTGGGCCGCGCGCGCCGTCATCTTCATCGTGGTGCTGGTGGTGGGCGCCATCGTCGGCTTCGTGCTCGACCGGCTGGTGCGCATGTCGCTGTTCTCCGGCCTGGACCGGATGCTCGGCTTCCTGCTCGGTTTCCTGCGGGGGGTTGTAATCGTGGCGCTGGTCATCATATTGGGTCAGTCGGCGCGGCTGGACGGCGAGGGCTGGTGGCAGCGCTCGGCGCTCGTGCCGGTGTTCACGCCGGTGGCCAGCCTGCTGCGCAGCGTGGTGGGCGACTATCTGCCCGGCCGTCCCGCACAGGACGGCTGAGCGCGGAGGCATCATGTGCGGCATTGCGGCAATCGCCGGACGTGGTCCGGTCAACCAGCAGCTCTATGACGCGCTGACGGTGCTGCAGCACCGCGGCCAGGATGCCGCCGGCATCATGACCGCCGACGGCGGCGAGCTGTTCGCGGTGCGCGGCAAGGGACTGGTGCGCGACGTGTTCAGCCAGCGCGACATGGACAGCCTGCGCGGCAACATGGGCATCGCCCATGTGCGCTATCCGACGGCTGGCGGCGACAGCATCTCCGAGGTGCAGCCGTTCTACGTCAACGCGCCCTACGGCATCTGCCTCGGCCACAACGGCAACCTGACCAACGCCCACGAGCTCTCGCAGGTGCTGGTGCGCGAGGACCGGCGGCACCTGAACACCCGTTCGGACTCGGAAGTGCTGCTGAACGTGCTGGCCTCCGAGCTGCAGCGCATCGGCGCGCTGCGCGCCACCCCGCAGGACATCTTCAACGCACTGAAGGGCGTGTACCGCCGCTGCCGGGGCGCCTACGCCGTGGTGGCCATGATCATCGGCCACGGCGTGCTCGGCTTCCGCGACGCGCACGGCATCCGCCCGCTGATCCTCGGCCAGCGCCGCACCTCGCGCGGCATGGAATACATGCTGGCCTCCGAGAGCGTGGCGCTGACCATGCTGTCGTTCGAGGTGGTGCGCGACATCCGGCCCGGCGAGGCCGTGTTCATCGACGAGCTGGGCCGGCTGCACAGTGCGCAGTGCGTGCCGGCGCAGGGCTACACGCCCTGCATCTTCGAGTACGTGTACTTCGCGCGCCCCGACTCCATCATCGACAACATCTCGGTGTACCGCGCGCGCATGCGCATGGGCGAGAAGCTGGCCGAGAAGCTGGCCCGCGAGCGCCCGGACCACGACATCGACGTGATCATCCCGATTCCCGATACCAGCCGCACCTGCGCGCTGCAGATGGCGCAGAAGCTCGGAATCAAGTACCGGGAAGGCTTCAACAAGAACCGCTACATCGGCCGCACCTTCATCATGCCGGGGCAGGAGCAGCGCATGAAGTCCGTGCGCCGCAAGCTCTCGGCCATCGACCTGGAGTTCCGCGGCAAGAACGTGCTGCTGGTGGATGACTCCATCGTGCGCGGCACCACCTCGGCGCAGATCATCGAGCTGGCCCGCGAGGCCGGCGCGCGCAAGGTGTACTTCGCCTCGGCCGCGCCGCCGGTGCGCTATCCCTACGTGTACGGCATCGACATGCCGGCGGCCTCCGAGCTGGTGGCCGCGCGCCGCAACGAGGAAGAGGTGGCGCGCGAGATCGGCGCCGACTGGCTGATCTACCAGGACCTCGACGACCTCGTGGCCGCCTGCCGGCACGACAATGCGCAGATCACCGACTTCGACACCTCCTGCTTCTCGGGCTGCTATGTCACCGGCGACGTCACGCCCGAGTACCTGGAGCGGCTCGAGCGCGAGCGCAACGACTGCGCCAAGGCCCTGCGGCGCGAGGGTACGCTCAAGGCCGTGAACTGAAGGCGCCGGGCAGGCAGAGGGAGGTGGCGCGATGCGCTTGCTGCTGATCGTGCAGGACCCGCGTTACCGCACGCTGCTCAGGCACCACATCACCTGCGAGTGGCCGGACGCGAGGATCGACCATCGCTCCACGCGCGAGGACCGCATTCCGCCCGAGTACCTGGCGCAGGGCTACGACGCCGTGGTGCTGGATGAGGACTGGCTGGGCGGGCAGGGGCTCGCCTGGCTGCGCGACCTGGCCGCGCGCCGGGGCTTCGCCCCCATCGTCTTCCTGGCGCAGGACGCCTCCTCGGTGGCGGCGCGCGAGGCGCGCCTGTGCGGCGCGTTCGGCGTGATCCCGCGCAGCGGTTTCTCGCACCAGCTGCTGATCGGCGTGCTGGAGGAGGCCGCGCGCATGCAGCGGCGCGCGCAGGCCGACTGGCGCATCTCGCCGGCGGCCGAGGAATCACGCCGCTTCGGCCCGGTGCGCATTCCCGGCTACCGCTGCATCCGGCGGCTGGCCGGCGGCTCCTCCTCGCAGCTCTACCTGGCCGAGAGCGAGAAGGCCGGCTCGCTGCTGGTGGTGAAGGTGACGCCCTCGGTGCGCGACGAGGAGGGCGTGGACCAGGCCTTTGAGCGCTTCCTGCAGGAATACGAGATCGCGCACCGGCTGCACCATTCCAGCATCGTGCGCTGCCACGAGCTGGGCGTGGCCGACGACCATGCCTACCTGGCCATGGACTACTACCCGGACGGCGACCTGCGCAAGCGCATCCGCGCCGGCATCACGCCGGCCGAGGCGCTGGACCTGTCGGCGCAGATCGCCGGCGCGCTGGTGGCGCTGCACGGCGCCGGCGCGCTGCACCGGGACCTCAAGCCCGGCAACGTGCTGATGCGCGGCACCAGCCGCATCGTGCTCACCGACTTCGGCCTGGCCAAGCATCCGGCCATGGCCGCCGACATGACCGATCCCGGCGTGATCTTCGGCACCCCGCACTACATGAGCCCGGAGCAGGGCCACGGGGAGAGCGTCGACGAGCGCAGCGACCTGTACAGCCTCGGCATCATCCTGTACGAGATGCTGGCCGGGGAGAAACCCTTCACCGACAGCAATCCCATGGCCATCATCTACAAGCACCGGCACGAGCCCATCCCGCGCCTGCCCGGGCCGGTGGCGCAGTGGCAGGACATCATCGACCGGCTGCTGGCCAAGTCGCCGGCCGACCGCTTTTCCACCGCTGCGCAGGTGGAGGATGTGCTGCGCAATGCGGCGCTGGAGGCGCGCGCGGCGGCGTGATGCTGAAGGCAGCCACTCCGGAATCCTGGGCACGGCATGCGGCGCGCGAGTGGCGCACGCTGCTCGTCGACCATGCCAACTGCGAGAAGAAGGCGGCCTCCACGGCGCTGGCACTGATGTTCGCGTACCCGGAGGACCGCGCGCTGTCGATGGCGATGGCGCGGCTGGCGCGCGAGGAGCTGCGGCATTTCGAGCAGGTTCAGAGGATCATGCAGCAGCTCGGCGTGCCGATGACGCGGCTGGCGCCGGGTCGCTATGCCGGCGAGCTGCGCCGGCACCTGGCGGTCAACGAGCCGCGGCGCAAGTTCGACCTGCTGCTGTCCGGCGCGCTGATCGAGGCGCGTTCCTGCGAGCGCTTCGAGGTACTCGCGCCGCTGCTCGATGAGCCGCTGGCCGAGTTCTACGCCGCGCTGGCCGCGTCCGAGCGGCGCCATGCCGGGCTGTACCTGGAGCTGGCGCGCGCGGCGCTGCCGCCGGGCGGCACCGAGGAGACGCTGGCGGCGCGGCTGGACGAGCTGGCGCAGGTCGAGGCGCGGCTGGTGCTGGAGCCGGACGCGCAGTTCCGCTTCCATTCCGGCGTGCCCTCGTCGGCGGTGGACGGGGAATCGGGCGTTCCCGCGGCCGGCGCCGCGGCGGCAATGGAGCCCGTTTCCCCGTGACGGACATGGCAGGCGCGGCGGCTCCCTCCGGCATCACCGTGCGCGCGGCGGACCTCGCACGCGGGCAGGACTGCAGTGCCCTCGTGCAGCTCATCGATGCCTATGCGCGCGATCCGCGCGGCGGCGGCGAGCCGCTGCCCGAAGACGTGAAGCAGCGCCTGGTTCCCGGCCTGCGACAGCACCCCGCCTCGCGCGCATGGCTGGCCTTCGACGCCGATCAGCCCGTGGGCGTGTGCGTGGGCTTCGTGGGGTACTCCACCTTCCAGGCGCGGCCGCTGCTGAACATCCACGACATCGCCGTGCTGGCCTCGCATCGCGGCCGCGGCATCGCGCGCGGCCTGCTGGCGGCCGCCGAGGCGCATGCCATGGAGCTGGGCTGCTGCAAGCTGACGCTGGAGGTGCAGGAGGACAACCATCCAGCGCGCCGCCTGTACGCCGGCTTCGGGTTCGCCGATGTGCGCTACGGCAATTCCGGCCCGACGCGCTTCCTCGCCAAGCCGCTGCCGGTCACGAAGTAGCCGGGGACTGCGGGGCCGGTGGCTGCGCCTCGTAGTGCTCGAGCGCCGGGTCGAACCGCGCCCACGGCGGCGCCATCCTCGTCCAGATCACCATGCGCGGCGCCAGGTCATGCGGCTGGTCGAGCACGCCCAGCCGCACCGTGCGAAAGTGCGGACGGGCCGAGCTCTGCACATAGACGGGGGTGGCGCAGGTGGGGCAGAACCACTGCGTGACCGTGTTGCCACTGTCGGCGGCATAGGAGCGCGAGCCCAGCGCGCCGTCGATGGCCACGTCGGCGGTGCGGAACATGGCGTTGTGCGCAGCGCCGCCGCCGGTGACGTACTGGCATTGCCGGCACCAGCACTGGCGGACCGCCAGCGCCTCGCCGCTGATCGACAGCCTGACCTGGCCGCAGGCGCATCGTCCCGTGTACTTCATGCATTCACTCCCGGCCCTGATCCCGTGCGGATTGCGTCCGCCACGATATTACGCGCAGGTCGTGGCCGCCGTCGCCGCGCAGCTCGAGCACGCTGCCCTGCTCGTACCAGTCACCCAGCACGATGCGGGCGCAGGCGCGGCCGTCCACGTCGAGATGGTGCACGCCCGGGCGGTGGGTGTGGCCGTGGACCAGCAGGTCCGCGGCGCAGCGGCGCAGCAGCTGCGTCACGGCCGCGGGCGTCACGTCCATGATGTCCTGCGGCAGCTTGCGCGTGTGCCGCCGGCTGCGCCGGCGCAGCGACGCGGCCAGTCCCCGGCGCGCGGCCAGCGGCAGCGACAGCCAGCCCCGCTGGACCAGCGGAGTGCGCACCACGCGGCGGAAGCGCTGGTAGGCCACGTCGCGCGTGCACAGCGCATCGCCGTGCGAGAGCACCACGCGCCGGCGGCCGACCTGGATCACGTGCGGGTCGGGCAGCAGCTCGCAGCCGGTCCGCCGCACGAAGCCCGCGCCGAGCAGGAAGTCGCGATTGCCGTGCTGCACGCGGCAGGCAATGCCGGCCTCGGTCAGCGACTTCAGCGCGGCGCAGACCTGCTGCCGCGCCGGGTCGGCATCGTCGTCGCCGATCCAGCTCTCGAACAGGTCGCCGAGGATGAACAGTCCCTGGCTCGCGCGCGCCTCGCCCTCCAGGAAGGAGAGGAAGGCCTGCAGCGCCTGCGGCGCCGATCCGTCCAGGTGCAGGTCGGACACGAACAGGTAGCGGCCGGGCGGCATGCATCGAATATAGTGTACGGATGCCCGAAAGTCCGCCCGTCACGCGCTTCGCGCCCAGTCCCACCGGCCTGCTGCACCTGGGCAATGTGCGTGCCGCACTGTTCAACGCCCTGCTGGCACGGCGCGACGGTGGCCGCTTCCTGCTTCGCATCGAGGACACCGACGCCTCGCGCAGCAGGGCGGAATTCACCCAGGCGCTGAAGGAGGACCTGGCGTGGCTGGGGTTGCACTGGGACGGCGAGGCCCTGCAGCAGTCGGCCCGCGCCGCCATCTACGAGACCTACCTTCACTCGCTGGCGCGCAGGTCGCTGGTCTATCCCTGCTTCTGCCAGCAGCGCGAGCTGGAACTGGCGCGTGCCGCGCAGCTGTCGGCCGGACGGCCGCCGCGCTACTCCGGCAAGTGCCGCCGCCTGCCCGCGGAGGAGGCCGCCGCGCGCGTGGCCGCCGGCGAGCCGGCCACGCTGCGCTTCGCCGTGCCGGAGGAGGAGGGCGAGATCGCCTTCGACGACCTCGTGCACGGCCCGAAGCGCTTCCGCTACGCCGAGATCGGCGACTTCGTCGTGCGCCGGGCCGACGGCAGCGCCGCGTTCTTCTTCTCCAATGCCATTGACGACGCGCTCTCCGGCGTCACGCACGTGCTGCGCGGCGACGACCACCTGAGCAACACGCCGCGACAGCTGCTCATCCTGCAGGCGCTGGGCCTGCGCGCGCCGCGCTATGGCCACATCGCGCTGCTCACCGGCAGCGACGGCGCGCCGCTGTCCAAGCGCAATGGCTCGTTCTCGGTCCGCGAACTGCGCGAGGCGGGCTACCTGCCGGCGGCGGTGCTGAACCACCTGTTCCGGCTGGGTCATTCCACCGACCGCAACGGCCTGCTGGGCTTGCAGGAGATGGCCGCGGCCTTCGACCTGGCGCACCTGCAGCGCTCGCCGGCGCACTTCGATCCATCGCAGCTGCGCTCCTGGCAGAAGGAGGCCGCGCACCGGCTCACGCCGGCGGCCGCGATGGAGTGGTTGCGGCCGCACCTGCCGGAGGGGCTGGACGCCGCGACACGCGAGGCCTTCGTTGCCGCGGTGCTGCCCAACGTGGTGCTGCCCGCCGACGTGGCGCCGTGGGTGCAGGTGGCCTTCGGCGCGCCGCCCGAGCCCGACGCCGAGGCCGCCGCCGTGATCGCCGCGGCCGACCGCAGGCTGTTCGGAGCCGCCGCCACCGCCGCCGAGGGCAATGATTTCGGCGCCATCGTGGCGGCCGCGAAGTCGGCCACGGGCCTGAAGGGCCCGGCCCTGTTCCGGCCGCTGCGCGCCGCGCTCACCGGCCGCCTCGCCGGACCCGAACTCGGCCCGCTGCTCCGCTGCATGCCGGCCGTCGCCGTGCGTGAGCGCCTCCTCCGGTATGCCTGAGCCAGAACGTCTAGAATCGCCGGATGCTGCGTATCCATGATTCCCTGAGCGGGAAGCTTCGTCCCTTCCAGCCGCTCGTGCCCGGCCGCGTGCGCATGTACGTGTGCGGCATCACCGTCTACGACTACTGCCACATCGGCCACATGCGCATGCTGGTGGCCTTCGACGTGGTGCAGCGCTGGCTGCGCAGGAGCGGCTACGACGTCACCTACGTGCGCAACATCACCGACATCGACGACAAGATCATCCGCCGCGCCGCCGAGCGCGGCCAGTCGATCGAGGAACTCACCGCGCACTTCATCCGCGCCATGGACGAGGACGCCGCCGCGCTGGGCGTGCAGAAGCCCGACCACGAGCCGCGCGCCACCCAGTTCGTGCCGCAGATCATCCAGCTGATCGCGAAGCTGGTGGAGCGCGGCCATGCCTACGTCGCCGACAACGGCGACGTCATGTACGCGGTGGCCAGCTTCCCCGGCTATGGAAAGCTGTCAGGCAAGCGCCTGGACGACCTGCGCGCCGGCGCCCGGGTCGAGGTCAACGAGGCCAAGCGCGATCCGCTGGATTTCGTGTTGTGGAAGCGTTCAAAGCCCGGCGAGCCCGCCTGGCCCTCGCCCTGGGGCGAGGGGCGTCCCGGCTGGCACATCGAGTGCTCGGCCATGTCGATGGCGCTGCTGGGCGAGCACTTCGACATCCACGGCGGCGGCATGGACCTGAAGTTCCCGCACCACGAGAACGAGATCGCGCAGAGCTGCGGCGCCACCGGCGCACCCTTCGTGGAGTGCTGGATGCACAACGGCTTCGTCAATGTCGACAGCGAGAAGATGTCGAAGTCGCTCGGCAACTTCTTCACGCTGCGCGAGGTGCTGCCGCACCTGCGCCACCCGGAAGTGCTGCGCTACTTCCTGGTCTCCAGCCACTACCGGGGACCGATCAACTACACGCTGGAGAACCTGCAGCAGGCCGACGCCACGCTGGGCGGGCTCTACAACGCGCTGCGCGGTGTGCCCGCCGGCGAACCCGGCGCCGACGCCGACCGCTGGCGCGAGCAGTTCGCCGCCGCCATGGACGAGGACTTCAACACGCCCAGGGCGCTGGCGGTGCTGCAGGGCCTGGCGCGCGAGATCAACGAGGCCAAGTCCGGCGCCGGCAATACCTGCCTCGCGCGCGCCGCGGAACTGGCGGCGGTCTTCAACGAGCTGGCCGAGGTGCTGGGCATCTGTCGCCTCGACCCGGAGCAGTGGTTCCGCCTGCCCGCGCCCGGTGCCGCCGGCGCCACCGTCGACGACGCGGCCATCGAGCGCGCCATCGAGGCGCGGCTGGCCGCGCGCAAGGCCAAGGACTTCAAGGAAGCCGACCGCATCCGCGACGAGCTGGCGGCGGCTGGGGTGGTCCTCGAGGACAAGCCGGGCGGCGTGACGGTCTGGCGGCGCAAGTAGGACACCCCCTTCGTCACGATCAACTGTGCCGGGACGGCCGGATGGACGCCCGATCCCGCGCGGTCGCGCTGTGGGGGGGGATGGCGCGCTTCAGACAGCCGGCGCCCGCGCGTGGGTGCGGAACGACAGGGTGGTGGTGTGCGCCGTTATAACAATTTAAACAGGCGAACAAATAGAGGGGTGTAGACCCGCGGAGATGCGGGAGCTATAAAAAAAAAAACACGGAAAGATTAGAACGTAATAGA
>QGUX01000133.1 GCA_003242275.1 Pseudomonadota bacterium
GCATAACGTATTTTGTTCGGTCTCGTGGGGTCGGAAATTTGTATAAAAGACAGGGATTCAGGCCCACGACGTTCAACCCTTGAGCGTGCCGATGTCGGCGACGTTGATGCTCTGGCGCTGGCGGAACAGCACCACCAGGATGGCCAGGCCGATGGCCGCCTCGGCGGCCGCCACTGTCAGCACGAAGAACACGAACACCTGCCCGTCGATGTTGCCGAGGTAGCGCGAGAAGGCCACGAAGTTGATGTTCGCGGACAGCAACAGCAGCTCAACGCACATCAGGAGCAGGATCAGGTTCTTGCGGTTGATGAAGATGCCCGCCACCGCGATGGCGAACAGCAGGCCCGACAGCACCAGCACGTGTTGCAGCGTGATCATTCGTCCTTCTCCGCCGGCATCTTCAGCACGCGCACCCGGTCCTCGCGGCGCACCGCCACCTGGGCGGAAACGTCCTGCACCTTCAGGCCCCTGCGGTGACGCATGGTCAGCACGATGGCGGCGATGATGGCCACCAGCAGCAGCATGGCGGCCAGCTCGAACGGGTACAGGTAGCGGGTGTAGATCGCGACGCCCAGCTCGGTGGTGTTGCTGGCGTCGGCCGCGAGGGGCTGGAAGGTGCCGCCCATGTCGAGGCCGCCGCCGTAGCCCCTGGCCACGATCACGCCGATGATCTCGGCCACCACCACCGCGGCGGTCAGCAGGCCGATCCAGAAATGGCGGGTGAAGCCGCTGCGCAGGGCCTCGATGTCCACGTCCAGCATCATCACCACGAACAGGAACAGCACCATCACGGCGCCGACGTAGACCAGCACCAGCACGATGGCGAGGAACTCGGCCTCCAGCAGCAGCCAGATGGCCGCCGCCGAGAAGAACGTGACCACCAGGCACAGCGCGCTGTGCACGGGGTTCTTCAGCCCGATCACGCCGATGGCCGATGCCAGCAGCACCAGCGCAAAGGCATAGAAGAGGATCTGGACCAGCAAGCTCTTTCTCTCCCCTCGCCCGTTCAGCGGTACTTCGCGTCCGCCGCCTTGTCGGCGTTGATCATGGCCTCGTAGCGCTCGCCCACGGCCAGCAGCTTGTCCTTGGTCATGATGTTCTCGCCCGGATGTTCCATGTGGTACTCGTGGATGCGGGTCTCCACGATGGCGTCCACCGGGCAGGCTTCCTCGCACAGGCCGCAGTAGATGCACTTGAACAGGTCGATGTCGTAGCGTGTGGTGCGGCGCGTGCCGTCGGGGGCAACGTCCGAATCGATGGTGATGGCCAGTGCCGGGCACACCGCCTCGCACAGCTTGCACGCGATGCAGCGCTCCTCGCCGTTCGGGTAGCGGCGCAGCGCGTGCAGGCCGCGGTAGCGCACGGACTGCGGGGTCTTCTCGTCCGGGTATTCGAGCGTGACCTTGCGCCGGAACAGCGTGCGCGCCGTCACGCTCATGCCCACGAGCATCTCGGACAGCGTGAACGTCTTGAGGAAACTGCGTACGGACATCAGGCGCTCCAGGGTCCGATCTTGTAATGGGCCATCAGCATCTCTGCGAAGATCCACACGATGGTCACCGGGATCAGGGCCTTCCAGCCCAGGCGCATGATCTGGTCGTAGCGGTAGCGCGGGAAGGTCGCGCGCAGCCACAGGAACACCGTCAGGAAGAGGAAGATCTTCAGCGCCAGCCAGTGCGTGCCGTCGTCCAGCAGCGCGCCCAGCACCGGCACCTGGAACAGCGCCGAATCCGCGGCCACGTAGCCGTGCAGCGGGCTCTGCCAGCCGCCGAAGAAGAACACCGAGGTCAGCGCCGAGATCAGGATCATGTTGGCGTACTCGGCGAGGAAGAACATGGCGAAGCCCGCGCCCGAGTACTCCACGTGGAAGCCGGCCACGATCTCCGACTCGCCCTCGGCCACGTCGAAGGGCGCGCGGTTGGTCTCGGCCACGCCGGAGATGAAGTACACCACAAACAGCGGGAACAGCCAGAACCAGTTCCACGACAGGAAACCGCCCGACTGCGCCTCGATGATCCTGCCGAGGTTCAGGCTGCCGGCGGCCATCAGCACGCCCACCAGCGCGAAGCCCATGGCGATCTCGTAGGCCACGATCTGCGCCGCCGAGCGCATGGCGCCCAGGAAGGCGTACTTCGAGTTCGACGCCCAGCCGGCCAGGATCACGCCGTACACGCCCACCGAGGTGAGCGAGAGGATGTACAGCAGGCCCGCGTCCAGGTTGGCAATCGAGAAGCCCGGCGCCAGCGGCACGGCCGCCCACAGCGCGAAGGCCGGGATCAGCGCGATGGCCGGCGCGAGGCGGAACAGCCCGCCATTGGCCTGGCGCGGCACGATCACTTCCTTGATCAGGAGCTTGATCACGTCCGCGAAGGGCTGGCCGAAGCCGGGCAGGATGCCGAACAGGCGCACCCGGTTCGGGCCCTTGCGCACCTGCATCCAGCCGATGACCTTGCGCTCCCACAGCGTGAGGTAGGCCACGCACAGGATCAGCACCACGGTGACCAGGAGGACCCAGCCTGTGGAAATGACGGCGGAGCGCACCATCTCGGGCAGGTTCTGCCAGAACTCGATCATGCCGGCACCCCCGCCTCGCCATACACGCGGCGGAAACTGCGGGCCTCGCGGGTGCGCTGCAGCGGCGCCGAGCGGCGCACGATGGCGTCGCTCTGGTACAGCGCCACGTCGGTCACCGTGACCGGGCCGTCAGGAATGGACAGGCCCGCGGACTGCACCGGCAGGGGCCGCGCATTGCGCTCGACCAGCGTGCGCAGCGCGTCACGCACCTGCTCGGAGGAATTGGCGTCGAAGCCCGGCAGGTCGAGCAGGTTGCCCAGCACGCGCAGCACCTTCCAGCCCGGGCGCGACTCGCCCACGGGTTGCGCGGCACCGGCGAAGCTCTGCCACTGCCCTTCCAGGTTCACGTAGGTGCCCGAGGTTTCCGCAAAGGTGCCGATGGGCAGCAGCACGTGCGCCACGGACTTGATCTCCTCGCTGGCAAACGGCGTGGCCGCGACCACGAAGCGGGCGGCGCGCAGCGTCTCGGCCGCCTTCGGATGCAGGGTGTCGGCCAGCTCCATGTCCCACAGCAGGTAGGCATCGAGCGGCTGCGACAGCATGGCGCCGGCATGAAGGCCCGCGCGCTCGCGCGGCACGCCGCCCGCGGCGCGATGCGGCAGCACGCCCGCCAGGTGCGCGCCGGCGGCATTGCCGCCCTCGGCGAGTACGCCCACCTGCGCGCCGGTGGCCTCGGCCAGCCGCACCACCGCGGTGCGCAGCGCCGAGTACTGGGGATGGCGCAGCGCCAGCGCGCCCAGCCAGATGGCCTTGCGGCTGGCCGCCTTGAGCTGCTCCACGATGGCGCGGTGCGCATCGCTGACCGTCGCCATGGCGCTGCCCACGGGGCCGGCGCCGGCCACCGACAGCAGCGCATTGAGCTGCGCCAGCTGCGCAGCCGGGGGTTCGACCAGCTGCGCCACCACCGGAAACAGGTACTCGAACGCGGCCGGGTTCAGGAAGCTGACCTTGCAGCCGGCCACCGCGGCCTTGCGCACGCGGTGCGCGAGGATGGGCAGCTCGCGGCGCAGGTTCGAGCCCACCACCAGCAGCGCCTCGAGGTGGTCCACGTCGGCGATGGTGCCGCCCAGCGAGGGCAGCGCCGGGTCGGCAGCATCGGCGGCGAAGTCGAGCTGCCGCAGCCGATGGTCGATGTTGGCGGTGCCAAGGCCCGCGGCCACCTGTGCCAGCAGCGCGTATTCCTCCACCGTGCCCGAGGCGCCGGCCAGCACGCCGGTGCGGTCGGCACCGGCCTGCTTCAGGCCCTTCGCGGCGGCCTCGAGCGCCGACTGCCAGTCGGTCTCGCGCCACCCGCCCGCCTCGTCGCGCACCATGGGCTTCATCAGGCGGTCAGGGCTGTAGATCCCCTCGTAGGAGAAGCGGTCGCGGTCGGAGATCCAGCACTCGTTGATGGCCTCGTTGTAGCGCGGCACCACGCGCATCAGCCGGCCGCGCCAGACGTGGCCGTAGAGGTTGGTGCCGAGGCCGTCGTGCGGCGACACCATGGGCACCTGGGTCATCTCCCAGGCGCGGGCGCGGAAGCGGAACGGCTTGCTGTTCAGCGCACCCACCGGGCACAGGTCGATCACGTTGCCGGAGAGCTCGTGGTCGACGCTCTTCTCGACATAGGTGCCGATCTCGTTGTTCTCGCCGCGGTTGGTGGTGCCGAGCTCGGGGAAACCGGCGATCTCCTGGCCGAAGCGCACGCAGCGCGTGCAGTGGATGCAGCGCGTCATGTCGGTGGAGATCAGCGGGCCGATGTTCTTGTCCTTGACCACGCGCTTGCGTTCGGCGAAGCGTGCCACGTCGCGGCCATAGCCCACCGCCAGGTCCTGCAGCTCGCACTCCCCGCCCTGGTCGCAGATCGGGCAGTCCAGCGGGTGGTTGATCAGCAGGAACTCCATCACCGCCTTCTGTGCGGCCAGCGCCTTGGGCGAGCGGGTGTGCACCACCATGCCGTCCATCACCGGCGTGGCGCAGGCCGGCAGCGGCTTGGGCGCCTTCTCCACCTCGACCAGGCACATGCGGCAGTTGGCCGCCACCGGCAGCTTCTCGTGGTAGCAGAAGCGCGGCACGTAGATGCCCTGCGCGTCGGTGACGCGGATCAGCATCTCGCCCTTCTTCGCCTGGATGGCGACGCCATCCACGGTGACGGTGACGGTATCGGAGGGCACCGCGCTCATGCAGCCTCCTTCCTGCCATCGACGAGGCTGCGTCCGCCGTGGTCGATCATGTATTCGAACTCGTGCCGGAAATGCTTCAGGAAGCTCTGCACCGGCCAGGCCGCGGCATCGCCCAGCGCGCAGATGGTGTGGCCCTCGATGCGGTTGGCCACCTGCACCAGCAGGTCGAGGTCCTCGCGCCGGCCCTGGCCGGCGAGGATGCGCTTCAACATGCGGTTCAGCCAGCCGGTGCCCTCGCGGCAGGGCGTGCACTGGCCGCAGGACTCGGACATGTAGAAGCGCGACAGGCGCTCGAGCACCCTGACCATGCAGGTGGTCTCGTCCATCACGATCACGGCCGCCGAGCCCAGCGCGGAACCGGCCGCGCGCAGCGAGTCGTAATCCATGTTGGTCTTCATGATGACCTCACCCGGCACCACGGGCACCGAGGAGCCACCCGGAATCACGGCCTTGATCCTGCGGCCGCCCTTCATGCCACCAGCGATCTCCAGCAGGTCGGCGAAGGGAATGCCCAGCGGCAGCTCGTAGTTGCCGGGCTTCGCCACGTGGCCGGACACCGAGAAGATCACCGTGCCGCCGGAATTGGGCACGCCCAGGCCCGCGAACCACTCCGCACCCTTGCGCAGGATGGCCGGCGTGGAGGCGAAGCTCTGCGTGTTGTTGATCGTGGTGGGCTTGCCGTACAGGCCGTAGTTGGCCGGGAAAGGCGGCTTGAAGCGCGGCTTGCCCTGCTTGCCCTCGAGTGATTCGAGCAGCGCGGTCTCCTCGCCGCAGATGTACGCGCCGGCACCGACTGCGCAGTAGATGTCGACGTCGATGCCCGAGCCCCGGATGTTCTTGCCCAGCAGTCCGGCCTCGTAGGCCTCCTTCAGCGCGGCCTCGAAGCGCGGCACGGGCTCGCCCAGGAACTCGCCACGGATGTAGTTGTAGCCCACGTTGGCGCCCATGGCATAGGCGCCGATGGCCATGCCCTCGATGAGCTGGTGGGGGTTGTAGCGCAGGATGTCGCGGTCGTGGCAGGTGCCGGGCTCGGACTCGTCGGAGTTGCACACCACGTACTTCTGGCCGGGCGCGTTGCGCGGCATGAAGCTCCACTTCACGCCCACCGGGAAGCCTGCGCCGCCGCGGCCGCGCAGGCCGGAGGCCTTGACGGTCTCGATGATCTGCTCGCGCGGGGTCTTCTCGGCGAGGATCTTCTCCCACGCCTCATAGCCGCCGATCTTGCGGTAGTTCTCGAGCTTCCACGACTCCGGGTGCTTCAGGGCCTCGAAGCACACCAGGTTCATCTTGTCGTCCCACTTGCCCATGAGCTACTTCAGCTTGTCCAGCACCTCATCGACCTTCTCGGGCGTGAGGTTCTCGTAATAGACATGGTCGACCATCATCATGGGCGCACCGGTGCAGGCGGCGAGGCATTCCTCCTCGCGCTTGAGGTAGATCCTTCCATCGGGCGTGCTCTCGCCGGTCCTGATGCCCAGCTTCTTCTCCACGTGCGCGACGATCTCGTCGGCGCCGTTCAGCATGCAGGAAATGTTGGTGCAGACGCTGACGTGGTGGCGGCCGCAGGGCTTCGTCTCGAACATCGAGTAGAAGGTCGCGACCTCGTACACCTGGATGGGCGGGAGCTTCAGGTACTCGGCCACGGCATCCATCAGGTCGGTGGTCAGGTAGCCGTTGTTCTGTTCCTGCGCGAAGCGCAGCGCCGACAGCACCGCCGAGCGCTGCCGCCCCTCGGGGAAGCGCTTCACCCACTCGTCGATCTCATGGCGCGTGTGTTCGGAGAGCAGCGCCGCCTTGCCGGTCACCTGCGCGCTCACCGGTCCACCTCGCCGAACACGATGTCCTGGGTACCGATCACGGCCACCACGTCGGCCAGCATGTGGCCCTCCACCATCTCGGGCAGCGCCGAGAGGTGCACGAACCCCGGCGCGCGGCAGTGCAGCCGGTACGGCTTGTTGGCGCCGTCGGACACCAGGTACACGCCGAACTCGCCCTTGGGCGCCTCGACCGCGGCGTAGGTCTCGCCGGCGGGCACGGTGTAGCCCTCGGTGAAGAACTTGAAGTGGTGGATCAGGGATTCCATGCCGGCTTTCATCTCTTCGCGGCGCGGCGCACGCACCTTGCGGTTGTCCACCATCACGGGGCCCGGGTTCTCGCGCAGCCACTTCACGCACTGCTGGATGATGCGGTTGGACTGGCGCATCTCCTCCACGCGCACCAGGTAACGGTCGTAGCAGTCGCCGTTGACACCCACCGGGATGTCGAAGTCCAGCTCGTCATAGACCTCGTAGGGCTGCTTCTTGCGCAGGTCCCAGGCAATGCCGGAGCCGCGCAGCATCGGGCCGGAGAAGCCCAGTGCCATGGCGCGCTCGGGCGGGACCACGCCGATGTTGACCGTGCGCTGCTTCCAGATGCGGTTGTCGGTCAGCAGCGTCTCGTACTCGTCGACGCAGGCCGGGAAACGGCGGGTGAAATCCTCGATGAAGTCGAGCAGCGAGCCGGAGCGGGCCTCGTTGAGCTGGTCGACCTCCTTCTTCGAGCGCCAGCGCGAGGGCTGGTACTTCGGCATGGTGTCCGGCAGGTCGCGGTACACGCCGCCCGGACGGTAGTAATTGGCGTGCATGCGCGTGCCCGAGACCGCCTCGTAGCAGTCCATCAGGTCCTCGCGCTCGCGGAAGCAGAACAGGAACACGCTCATCGCGCCGATGTCCAGGCCGTGCGCGCCCAGCCACATCAGGTGGTTGAGGATGCGGGTGATCTCGTCGAACATCACGCGGATGTACTGCGCGCGCCTGGGCGGGGTGATGCCCAGCAGCCTTTCGATGGCGAGCACGTAGGCGTGCTCGTTGCACATCATCGACACGTAGTCGAGCCGGTCCATGTAGGGAATGGACTGGTTGAAGGGCTTCGACTCGGCCAGCTTCTCGGTGCCCCGGTGCAGCAGGCCCACGTGCGGGTCTGCCTTCAGGATGGTCTCGCCGTCCATTTCCAGCACCAGGCGCAGCACACCGTGCGCGGCCGGGTGCTGCGGACCGAAGTTCAGCGTGAAATTGCGGATCTCGGCCATCAGCCCTGCCCCTTCAGTTCGGGCGAGTAGCGGGCGTCGTCGCGGATCACGCGCGGCACCAGCGTGCGCGGCATGATCGACACGGGCTCGTACACGACGCGTCCCTTCGCCTCGTCGTAGCGGACCTCGACGTTGCCGGACAGCGGGAAGTCCTTGCGGAACGGGTGCCCGATGAAGCCGTAGTCGGTGAGGATGCGGCGCAGGTCCGGATGGCCGGCGAACACGATGCCGAACAGGTCGAAGGCTTCCCGCTCGAACCAGTTCACCGACGGCCACACGCCGGTCAGCGTGTCGAGGACCGGCTCCTCGTCGTCGGGGCAGAAGGCGCGCAGCGACAGCCGCGTGTTGTGCTGGATGGACAGCAGCTGGTAGACCGCGGCGAAGCGCGGACCTTGGTGCACGGGACCCTCGCCGCCACGGATCACCGCGCGGCTGAAGCCGCGGCTGGTGGCCGAATTGGTGCGCCACTCGTCCACGCCCCAGGTGCTGTAGTCCACGCCGCACATGTCGACCAGCATCTCGAAGCCGATCTCATCGCGCAGCGCCTTGGCGACCTCGACCAGGTCGGCCGCGGCCACGTCATAGAGAAGCTCGCCCAGCGCGGATTCGCGCCGCGTGATGCGCTCCTTGAGCAGCGCCTCGATGCGCGCCGCCATCTCCTGCCTGCGCGTGCTCATGCAGCCATCACCGAGGTGCGCTGGATCTTCTTCTGCAGCTGGATGATGCCGTACAGCAACGCCTCGGCCGACGGCGGGCAGCCCGGCACGTACACGTCGACTGGCACGATGCGGTCGCAGCCACGCACCACCGAGTAGCTGTAGTGATAGTAGCCGCCGCCGTTGGCGCAGGAGCCCATCGAGATCACCCAGCGCGGCTCGGGCATCTGGTCGTAGACCTTGCGCAGCGCCGGGGCCATCTTGTTGACCAGCGTGCCGGCCACGATCATCACGTCGGACTGGCGCGGGCTGGGACGGAACACGATGCCGAAGCGGTCGAGGTCGTAGCGCGAGGCACCGGCGTGCATCATCTCCACGGCACAGCAGGCCAGGCCGAAGGTCATCGGCCACAGCGAGCCCGTGCGCGCCCAGCTGACGAGGTTGTCGACCTGCGTGGTGACGAACCCGCGCTTCGACCAGGCCTCGGGATTCTCAGGCGGCAGTTCGACCTCTTCTAGTCCCACTCCAGCGCCCCTTTCTTCCATTCGTACACGAAACCGACCACGAGGATGATGAGGAAGATTCCCATCGCCACCAGCCCCAGCGTGCCGGTCTCGGACATGGACACGGCCCACGGGAAGAGGAAGGCGATCTCGAGGTCGAACACGATGAACAGGATGGCCACGAGGTAGTAGCGCACGTCGAA
>QGUX01000347.1 GCA_003242275.1 Pseudomonadota bacterium
AAGATATGGCGCCCGTTTCTGGGGTCGGAGATGTGGATAAGAAGCCGGTGAGGAAGTCCACGTACTCGCCGGTGGGCACGTTGTCCTTCAGCGGCAGCGTGACGATCTTGTGCCCGGTGCGGTGGCCGCGGTTCCAGGAGCCGTGCAGCACCACGAACGGCACGCCGTGGTACTCGGGCGGGAACAGCGAGGCGCCCTCCTTCGCGTTGTAGAACTGGATGTTGGTGGCGGCCGAGTGCGCCGTGAACGGCACGTCCGGGCGCGTCACCTTGCCGCGCAGGTCGGGACGGTCGCCGGCCATGCGTGGCTCCTCGTAGGTGCCCATGTAGTACCACGGCCAGCCGTAGAAGGCGCCTTCCTTCACGCGCGTGGCGTAGTCGGGCACGAGGTCGTCACCCAGCATGTCGCGCTCGTTCACCGCGCACCAGATGTCGCCGGTGGCCGGCTGCATGGTCATGCCCACGCAGTTCCTGATGCCGGTGGCGTAGGCCCTGCCCCTGGTGTCGTTGTTGCGGATGTCGTACACCCGCACCATGGCGCGGTTCTCCTCCAGTCCCCAGGGCGCGCCCAGGCCATGCTGGCGCTCCCACTCCTGCGCTTCGGCCGGCGACTTCTTGGCGATGGAGTCGGCAAAGATGTTGCCCTGCGAGCCCACCGACACGAACAGCTTGCTGCCGTCCTTCGAGAACACGATGTCGCGGGTGAAGTGGCCGCCGCCCACGGGCGAGAGCTGCGGGATCACGATCTCGGGCAGGCCGCGCGCCACGGTGTCGCCCACGCGGTAGGCATAGCGCACCACCCGGTTGACCTCGGCGATGTACACCCACTGCGGGTCGTCGGCGGACGGGTAGAACGCAATGCCGTAGGGCTGCTGCAGGCCCTGCGCGAACACCGTGGGCGTGGCCGTGCGGCCGTCGGCCGAGGGACGCAGCACCTGCACGCGCCCGGCGTTGGTCTCCGCCAGGAACACGTCGCCATTGGGCGCCACCTGCATGTTGCGCGGGCCGGAGAGGCCGGTCAGGTACACCTCGACCTTGAACCCGGGCGGCACCTTCAGTTCCGCATCGGCGGGCTTCGGCACCACCTGCGGGAAGTTGTTGGCCGAGGGCGTGGCGAAGGGCGCCGGCAGCTTGTCGAGGTCGACGCGATGCACCACGCCGGGCGCGTCCTTCTTCCATTCGGCCTCGCCCGGCGGCGGGCCGGCCGCCGCGCGCGGCGGACCGAAGCCGCCGCCGCCCATGCCGCGCGGCGCGGCGGGGGCCGGCAGCGTGCCGTCGCGCAGCGCGGTGAAGTAGGCGATCAGGCTGTTGCGGTCGGCCTCGTTCGGCACCGGGATCACCATCGAGGTGCCCGGCACCGCTTCGGTGGGCGAGGCCAGGAAATGCGCCAGCGCGGCGGCATCCCAGGTGATGCCCGAGTTCCTCAGGGCCGCGGTGTAGTTGAAGCCCTGGCCGCTGGCCGCCTTGCGGCCCAGGAGGCCGGCCAGGTTCGGACCCTGCGCGCCGCCGTTGTCGCCCGGCTCGGCGCTGTGGCACAGCAGGCACTGTTCACGGAAGAACTGGCGGCCCTGCGCGGCGGGATTGGCCGCTCCGGGACCGGGCTGGGCGCCCATCGTGGGCATCGCCGCGAGGCCGAGCACGGCCGCAGCGACAAGGATGCGTGACTTCATGATGTCCCCCAGGATCGGTCGGTCGATCCGCCAGAGGATACGGCAGCGCGTGGTGGGCCGCCATCGGACGGCGGCCCGATGATCATGGCGGCGCCAGCCCGTTCGAATAGCTGACCTTGCCATCGGCGGCGATGATGATGGCATCGGCGTCATCGAGGCCGTTGATGAAGGCCAGGCCCTCCCTGGGCCCCAGGATGAACACCGTCTTGGTCAGGCCGTCGGTGCGCGTGGCGGTCGAGGCGATCACGGTGACGCTGCGCACCTCATGCGGCGAGCGGCCGGTCTTCGGGTCGAGGATGTGGTGGTAGCGCACGCCGTCCTCGTCGAAATAGCGCTCGTAGTCGCCCGAGGTGGAGAAGGCCGCATCCACCAGCGGAATGCGCAGCACCACCTCGCCGGCGCGGTCCGGGTGGCGGATGCCGATTACCCAGGGCTGGCCGAAGCGGTCGCCGATCACGCGCGTGTCGCCGCCGGCATTCACCATGGCGCGGGTGACGCCGCGCTCGCGCAGGATCTGGATGCCGCGGTCCACCGCATGGCCCTTGGCGATGCCGCCCAGGTCGATGCGCATGCCGGGACGCTCGAAGAACACGGTGCGCCGTTCAGGGTCGAGCTTCAGCCGGCGGTAGTCCACGCCGGGCAGCGCCCCGGCAATGGCTTCATCGTCGGGACGGCGGCGGGCGCGGTAGTCGTAGAGGTAGCCCA
>QGUX01000348.1 GCA_003242275.1 Pseudomonadota bacterium
CAGTACGAGCGGCGCGCAAGGGCGCTGGGCCTTCCGCCCGGGCGGCTGGAACTGCTCGGTACCCGCCCGGTGGCGCAGCTCGGCGCCTACCTGCAGCAGGCCGACGTGCTGGTCTCGCCGCGCACCCTCGGACAGAACACGCCGATGAAAGTGTACTCGTACATGCAGGCCGGCAAGGCCATCCTCGCCACCAACATCCGCTCGCACACGCAGGCGCTGGATCCCTCCTGCGCGATGCTGGTGCCGCCACAGCCCGCCGCCATGGCGCGCGGCCTCGAGCGGCTGCTCCACGACCCCACGCTGCGGGCGCGGCTGGGACAGGCGGCGCGCGAACGCGCCGAACGGGAGTACTCGCTGCCCGCGTACCAGCGCAAGCTGCGCCTGGCGTATTCGGGACTGCAGGGCGGCTGACCGGCATGCGCCGCGACATCGATGCGCTGGCCCACCGGCGCTTCGACGTGGCCATCGTGGGCGGCGGCGTGCATGGCGCCTGGATCGCCCTGCGGGCCGCGCGCAGCGGCCTTGCCGTGGCGCTGCTGGAGCGCGACGACTTCGCCGCCGGCACCTCGGCCAACAGCCTGAAGATACTGCATGGGGGCCTGCGGTACCTGCAGCGGCTCGACCTGCCGCGCATGCGCCGCTCGCTGCGGGCGCGCCGCGAGCATGCGCGCTGGTTCCCGCACCTGTTCGAGCCTCTGCCCTGCGTGATGCCGCTGCTGGCAGCCGGACTTCGCAGTCCGTGGATCATCGGGCCTGCGCTGCTGGCCAACGAACTGGTTTCTGCACGCCGCAACGAGGGCGTGGGCGCAGCGTGCCGCCTGCCGGCGGGGCGGCTGTTGTCAGCGCAGCAGTGCGAACATGAACTCGCCAGCCTCGTGGAGCGCCGCCCCTTTGCCGGTGCGCTGTGGTGGGACGGCGTGGCACGCGATGCCGAGCGGCTCACGCTGGAGGCCGTCATCGCCGCGGCCGAGGCCGGCGCGCAGGTCGCCAACCATGCCGAGGTCGAGGCCATCCTGCACGCCGACGGCCGGGTGCACGGTGTGGGTTTCGTCGACCGGCTCACCGGCCGCGCGCACGAGCTGCGGGCGCAAACCATCGTCAATGCCGCCGGGCCGTGGGCCGCGGCGCTGCTCCGCCGCAGCGGGCTGCCGGACCGCGCGCTGCCCGCTGCATGGACCGGCGCGATGAACCTGCTTCTGGGCCGGCCCCTGGGCAACCGCGTCGCCATCGCGCTGACGACGTCCCGCGCGTCGTTCCCGACCTCGGAGGATGGAGTTGCCACGGCTGCGCGGCGGCGCCGCGGCGCCCGCGAGTTGTTCTTCGTGCCCTGGCGCGGACGCACGATGATCGGCACCGGGTACTGCGCAGTCGGATCGGTGGAGGAGGGCATGCAGGGGCCGCCACCCGGATCCATCTCCCGCTTCATGGGCATGGCGGCGACACTGGCGCCGGCCGCGCGCATCGAGCCGGAAGACCTCGCGCTGGTCCACTGGGGCCTGATGCCGCTGGCCCATGCGGACGACATGCTGCCGCGCAGGTCGCCGCTGCTGCTCTCCGATGCCGCCACTACCGGGGCCGAAGGCCTCGTCACGGTGATCGGCGAGAAGCTGACCAGCGCGCCGGAGGTGGCGCTGCGCGTGTTGCCCCGCCTGCTGCCCGCCGGGCGGAAGGTGACGCGCGCGGCGGTGCTGCGCCCGCGCCGGCCTTCATCCGCGGATGCCGCGCCGGGCATTGCCGATGCCGCGCGCCTGCGCCTGCAGTCGCGCTACGGCGCACGCTGGCCGGACGTGGTGCGCGATGCGCAGGACGATCCACGGGCCCTCAAGCCGCTGCTTCCCGGATCGCCGGTGCTGTGCGCGGAACTCAGGCACGCGCTGGAGACGGAAATGGCCTGCAACCTCGCCGACCTGTTGCGCCGCGTCGGCGCCAGCCAGTCCGGTCATCCGGGACTGCCGTTCATCGAGGCCTGCGCCGCGTGGGCGGCCAGCCATGCCCAGTGGGACAAGGACGGCCTGCGCGCCCAGGTCCGTGCGGTGGATGCCTGGTTCCTCGCCCGCTCGCGTGGCGCCGGTACCCGCATCGACGATGCCGCGCGAACCCCGCCCGGTCCGGCCGGCTGAGCTAGAGCAGGCCCTGTGCGCGGTACCACGCCGCGGTGCGGCGGATGCCTTCCGCGGCGTTGATGCGGGGTTCATAGCCGAGCAGCCGCCGTGCCCGTCCGATGTCGAACTCACGATGATGGGTGAAGAACGACACGCGCCGGGGGGGAGGCGGGGGATCGATGGGCAGGGGAACGCACACCAGCCCCACAAGGGGGCCCCTGGGTGACACCGTCTCTTTATAAAAATTCCGAACCCAAGAAACCCGACCAAAA
>QGUX01000134.1 GCA_003242275.1 Pseudomonadota bacterium
CCCGGGGGGGTGGGGGGGGGGGGGGGGTCCCCGGCCCCCCCGCCCCCCCCTCTCCGGCCTGGGCCCGCCCCGCCCATGCCGTCCTGCCCCTGTCCCCCGCCGCCGACGTGCCGCTGACCATGGCCACGCACGTGGTGTACCGCGGCCGCGTCGTGCCCATCCCGGCCGAGGGCCTGGTGATCGGCCGCGATCCGGGCGGGCCGCCGTCGCTGGCGCTGCCGGAAGGCATCGCCGGCCTGTCGCGCCGGCACTGCACGCTGCGCCGTGACGGCCAGCGCGCGCAGGTGATCGATCACTCCACCCACGGCACCTTCCTCGACGGCGCGCGCGTGCGCGGTCGCGCGCTGCTGCCGGCGGGAGGCGTGCTGAAGCTGGGCGATCCCGGCATCGAGCTGCCGCTGGTGGCAATCGAGGCAGGCTGATGGGTACCGGGCGGCGCCGCAAGGTCGAGGTCTTCAGCCTGTCGTTCCTCGACTGCATCTGCTGCGGCTTCGGCGCCGTGGTGCTGTTCTACACCATCGTCGCCGGCCAGTCGGGCATCCAGCGCCTGCGCGACATCGACGCGCTGCAGGCCGAGGTGAACCGCATCGAGGAGGAAGTGCTCGAGGGCACGCGCAACCTCGTGCTGCTCAGGAACACGCTGGAGAAGACCGAGGCCGAGACCGCGCAGGCGGCGGTGCGCGCGCGCCAGCTCTCCGACGAGGTGGCCGCGACCCAGCTCGCCGCCATCCGCGCCGGCGCCACCAGCATGGCGCAGCGCGAGCACATCAACCGCCTGAAGGCGGACCTCAAGCAGCTCGAGGAGGGCGCGCAGAGACTGCGCGGCGGCGCCGCCCAGACCGGGCCGGCGGGCCAGCAGGTGCGCGCCTTCCGCGGCACCGGCAACCGCACCTACCTCACCGGCATCAACCTGCGCGGCCGGCACATCCTGGTGCTGATCGACCGCTCCGCCAGCATGATGCACGAGGAGCTCGACGCCATCATCCGCCTGCGCAACCAGCCGCCGGCGCTGCGCCGTGCCGCGCCGAAGTGGCGCCAGACGCTGGACATCGCCGACTGGATCTCCACGCAGTTCCCGCCGGGCAGCCGCTTCCAGATGGTGGCCTTCAACACCAGCGCGCGCTCGCTGGTCGAGGGCACCGACGGGCAATGGCTGGATGCCGGCGACGGTGCGCTGCTCGCGCAGGCCATCGAGACGCTGCGCAACCTCACGCCCGAGGACGGCACCAGCCTGATCAACGCCTGGGATGCCATCACCGCGCTCTCGCCGCGCCCCGACCGCGTGATCCTGATCACCGACGGCCTGCCTACGCAGGGCCGCGACCGGCCGCGCGGCGGCTACGTCAACGTGTCGCAGCGCGCGCGCGCGTTCGACGAGGCGCGCCGCGCGTTGCCGCAGAACATCCCGGTGGACGTGATCCTCCTGCCCATGCAGGGCGACCTGCCCGCCGCGCACCGCTTCTGGTCGCTGGCGCGCTCCACCGGCGGCAATTTCATGGTCCCGGGACCGGACTGGCCATGAAGCTCCGGCGGCGCGACAGCGAGGTGTTCAGCCTCTCCTTCATGGACTGCGTGTGCTGCGGTTTCGGCGCCATCATCCTGCTGCTGGTACTGACCGACGTGGACCAGCCGGTGATCATCGAGCGCGCGCGCGAGTCGCTGAACGCCCAGCTGCTGAAGCTGCAGGAGGAGCTGCACGTCATCCGCGGCGACACCGACGAGTTGCGCCGCGAGCTGGAAGGCCGCATCGCCGAGCTGCGCGCCGAGCGCACGCGGCTGGCGCGGCTGCAGGGAGACCTGACCGAGGTGCAGGGGCAGTTCGCCGCCACCCGCACCGACGCGGCGGTGAGCAACATCATCGAGACCGAACTGGTCGCGGCCTACCAGGAACTCACCGCGGAGATGGAACGCCTGCAGCGCCAGCCCCGGCCGCGCCGCGCGCCCGCCGCCGCGGTGGGCGGCATCCCGGTGGACAGCGAGTTCGTGATCTTCGTGATCGACACCTCGCCCAGCATGGTGACCAACCACTGGGAGTCCACGGTGGGGATCATGAACGAGATCCTCGACATCTACCCTGACCTCAAGGGCGTGCAGGTCATGAACGACCAGGGCCGCTTCATGTTCGACGACGGCCCGCCGGGTTCGTGGCTGGAGGACACTCCCCGCCTGCGCCAGCGCATCCGCCAGACCCTGCCCACGTGGCGGCCGTACAGCCAGTCCAATCCCGTGCCGGGCATCGAGACGGCCCTGCGCATTTACCGCGAGGCGGACCGCAAGATCAGCATCGTGGTGATCGGCGACGAGTTCACTGGCGATTCCATGCAGGCGGCGGTGGACCGCATCGCGCGGCTGAACGCGCCCGACGGACGCCGCCCGCAGGCGCGCATCCATGCCATCGGTTTCCTGGAGGGACCGGGCATGGCGGCGTTTACAAGCGTGCAGTTTTCGGCGCTAATGCGCGTGGTGACCGTGCGCAACAACGGGACCTTCGTCGGCATCACTTCCCAGAGACCATGTCAGGAATACACCGAAGTCCTTGGCGAACTGCGCTGCACGCGGGGCTGACCGCGGCGCTGCTTGCGGTGGCGCTCGCCGGCTGCGGCAGCGTGCAGGTACGCCCGGAACCCGTCCTGCCCGAGCCGCTGATCGCTCCCATGCCGGCGCGCGTGGCGCTGGTGCTCGACGACGAACTGCGCAGCTACGTGCACGAGGAGACGCGCGGCGGCACCAACTGGAAGGTTGAACTGGGCCCCGGGCACGAGCGCATGTTCCGCGACGTGTTCAGGTCCTCCTTCAGCGAGCTGGCGGAGTTCGGCAGCGGGGCACAGGCGCGTGGCGCCGACGTGCAGGTCGTGTTCCGGCCGCGCATCGAGCAGTTCTCGTTCGCCTCGGCCGAAGAGACCGGCGGCGAATACTGGGCGGTGACGATCCGCTACGTGATCGCGCTGACCAGCACCGCCGGTGAACCGGTGGACAACCTTTCCCTGACCGGGTACGGCAGTTCGCGCGGCGGCCGGGCGGGCAATGCGCTCACGCGCGCCACGCTGGCGGCCATGCGAGATGCGGCGGCCAAGTTCCTGGTGCAGATGCCGCGCCTGCCGGTGGGGCGCAAGCTGGCCGCCGGCGAGGTGCTCACCGGCGCCGACGCCAGCACGCCGCGCGACGTGGTCGAGGCGGTGCCGGTCGAGCCGGAAGAAGAGCCGGGCGACACGCCCTGACGGATCAGTCCTCGTTGCCGTTGCCGGCGAGGCGCACGTACATCTTCTCGGTGAAGACGTGGTCGGTGGCCGGCACCGGCACGCCGCCGGCGAAGGCCGGCCGCCACGTCGCGCGCCGGAGCGCGCTGATCACCGAACGCGCGGCGGCGTCGGTGCGTTCACCGGGGTTGGCGATGGTCACGTCGCGCAGGTTGCCGTCCGCCGCGATCGACACCCGCAGCTGCACTTCGACGATGGTGTATTCGTTCGGGTCCTGCGGCCGCTGCGACACGGCCAGCGCCGGCGGCCGGTAGGTGATCGCCTCGGGCTTCTCCAGCAGCGAGGTGTCGCCGGCCTTGGCCAGTTCCGCCCAGGCCTGCATCCAGGTGTTCATCGCGCGCTGCCCGGCGTTGGCCAGGCGGTACCAGTCGCCCAGCTCCACCAGCACCAGGCCGCGTTGCGCGGCCACCTCGTCGCCGGCGCTCTCCAGGCGCTGCAGCGCCTGGCGCAGCGAGCGCTCGCCCTCGCCCGAGGTCACCCCCGCCATGTTCACGATCGGCGACTGCGCCAGCGACGGCGGCAGGTCCTGCGACACCGCCGCCGCCCGCTCCTGTGATTCACCGTTCACGAAGGCGAGGCGGTAGGTGCGCGCGATGCCGCGCAGCGGATCCACGGCCTTGAGGCTGCCGGGCCGCTCGCGGTCGGCGATCTGCACGGCGCGCAGGTGGAGCAGGCGCGCGGCGCTGTAGCGCCCGGTCTTCTCGTGCCAGCGGGCCAGTTCGGCCAGCGGGCCGAGCATGCGCGGATCCTCATGGCCGTACGCCTGTTCGGCGACGTTGAAGGCGAACAGGTGCTCGCGGCTGGCTTCCTCCGTCCGCCAGGTCCGCTCGTAGCAGTCGATCAGCGGCTTGAGCACCGGCAGCTGCGCCTGCGCATGCAGCCCCTCGCGGTTGCGGATGATGTCCACGGCGCGCTTGAGCGGCACGATGGCGTCATCGCAGCGGTCCTGCGCCCGCAGCGCCGCGCCCAGCCCGTGCAGCGGCGCCACGTTGCGTGGATCGGCCGCCGGCGCGCTGCGGTCGAGCACCGTCAGCGTGCGGCGGTACTGGTCGATGGCCTCGCCGTACCGGCCCATGCGGTACAGCGTGGTCGCGAGGTTGCCCAGCGGCACCACCATCTCCTCCGACTCCTCGCCGTACTGGTTGGCGGTCAGTTCCACCACGCGCACGGCCAGCGGCAGCGCGGTGGCGTAGTCGCGTGCGTCGAAGGCGGCGCGGAACCGGGTATAGGCCGCGGCGCGTTCGTCCGCCGGCGCGTCCTCCGCCGCCGGCAGCTGCAGCGGAAGCAGCAGGAGGGCGGCGAGCAGCCTGGTGATCCTGGACATGCCGGCAAGATTACCTCCTGCCGCAGCGGCGCGCGAACGACCCGCCTTGACCCGTCGCCGGGCCGCTTGGGAGGATCGTCGCGGGAGTCGGGTCCGGATCGGGGTACCGTGGTCATCGCAAGGAAGGAATCGGCAGCGGCGCCGGCGCCGCGCGTGGCGCTGCTGGCAGGCGCCAGCGGACTGACGGGCAGTGCGCTGCTGGGGCACCTGCTGCGCGACGAGGCGTTCACGCGCGTCATCGCGCTGTCGCGCCGGCCGCTGCCGGTGGAACACGCGCGGCTCGCCAACCGCATCCTGCCCCGTTTCGGGGAGATGCTGGAGCAGGCGCTGAAGAGCCTGCGCTGTACCGATGCCTTCTGCACCCTGGGCGCGGCCGGCGGACCGCGGGCCGCCGAGGCGGACCTGCGCGCGGTGGACCTCGACCTCGTGCTGGCCTTCGCGAAGGCTGCGCGCGCTGCCGGTGCCACGCGCTTCGTGGTGGTGTCCGCTGCCGGTGCCGCCCGCGAAGCCGCCACCGCCTTCCTGCGCGTGAAGGCAGAGATGGAAGGCGCGCTGCGCGAAGTGGGTTTCACCGCGCTCGACATCCTGCAGCCCGGCCACGTGGTCGGCGTGCGTGACGGCGACGGCACGCGCGAACTGCTGCGCCAGGGGCTGCTCGCGGCCGCCAGTCCCTTAATGCGCCGCAGCAGGGGCGCGCTGAATGCTGTTACCGGCAAGGATCTCGCCGCCGCCATGGCCGGCATCGCACGCGCGCAGCGCCTCGGGGTCCGTACGTATTCCGGAGAGGCTATAACCAGCGCTGCCCGTCATCTATTGCGCCCTGCACCATGAGGCCTGTTTGGTGAAGTGGCGCACGTCCCCCCCGGGCGGCGCATTGTGAAATGCGCGCATGCGCAAGGTCGAGGGCGCCAGGACGGCGCGCAGGGAAAGTATTGCGGGAGGAATGTCTCGCCGCGTCGCCATCGCCGTGCTCATCGGCGGCACCCTGCTGTTGATGCTCAGTGTGCTGCTGCAGGCGGGCAAGCAGCAGCGCCAGTTCCGCAGCATGCACCAGGAGCAGCTCCGCCAGGCCGTGCTGCAGGCTTCACTCACCGCGCGCTCGCGGCTGGGCAATGCCGAGGTGATGCTGCGGGGCATGACCGAGCGCCTGCCGCCGGACAAGGACGGCAACTGGGATGCCCTGCGGGCGGCGCTCCAGCAGGAGGCCGGATTCTTCGGTGCCGTGTCGGTGCTGCCGCCGGGCACGGACGACGTCTTCATGCACGGCGCGCGCCGCTTCACGCTCACGCCGCGCGAGCTGGAAGGGCTGCGTGACGGCCGCACGGTGCTGCTGTCGCCGAAGACCGCGGTCGGTCCCGGCCGGCTGTACTTCCTGCGCAACCTGAAGGAACCGGAGCCGCAGCGGCGCGTGCTGGCCGAGATGCGCGACGGCTGGTGGACGCTGCTGCTCGGCAACAGCGGTTCCGTGCAGCTCGCCGCCTTCGACGCCGCGGGCCAGGTGCACATGAGCACGCGCAGTCCCCGCGTGTCGATCGCCGAACTGGTGCACGCGCGTGCCGCGGGCCTGCAGCCCGGCCAGTTCACGGGCGACATCGCGTGGAACGAGAATGGCGAGCCCTGGGTCGGCGCGGTGGCGCCGCTGCAGATCACCGTGGCGGCCAGCGATGCCGGGCTGGTGATGGTGGCCATGGCGCGCGACCGGCCGTGGTCGGCGTTCTTCTGGTCGGCGGTGCGCACGCAGGCCACCTTCCTGCCGCTGGTGCTGCTGGCCGCATGGCTGGCGTGGGCGTGGACGCGCCGCCAGGAGATCGCGCTGAAGCAGGTGCGGCGCGCGCTGTCCGGCCTGCCCGACCGCGCCGTGGCGCTGGCGGCCCCGGCACGGCTGGTGCCCGAGCTGCGTGAGGTGGTCGAGGCCTGCAACCGCGCCAGCGAGGCCATCGAACAGCAGAACCACACGCGCCGCGTGCTGGACGAGATCGATGCGCTGCTGCTGCCCGGCGGCGACTACGAGAGCGTGCTCGACCAGGTGCTTACCCGCGTGCGCACCGTCACCCGTTCGCACAACGTCGGCCTCACGCTGGTCGACGCGGTCACCGGCCACGGCCGCCTGTTCGTGGTCAGCGCCTCGGGTGGCCAGCCCGTCACGCGCGTCACGCTGGACGGCGACATGGTGGCGCGGCTGCTCGATTCCGAGCAGGGCCTGACCATCGCGCGCTGCGAGGAAGGACGGCACAGCTTCGTCGAGCCGCTGCAGCAGGGCGGCGCCACGTTCTTCTGGGTGTGGCCGGTGATGGCCGCCGGCGAGCTGGCCGCGGTGCTGGCCGTGGGCTTCTCCGACGCGCCCGCCGGCGCGGCCGTCATCGCCGAGACCGGCACGCAGTGCGCGCAGCGCCTGGGCCTGTCGCTGGCCAGCCATGCGCGCGCCGAGCGGCTGTACCGCCAGGCGCATTTCGACCCACTGACGCAGCTGCCGAACCGCCAGCTGTTCCGCGACCAGCTCCACAACGAACTGCAGAACGCCGTCAATAACGGCGGCCGCGGCGCGCTGCTGTACATCGACCTCGACCACTTCAAGCGCGTCAACGACTCGATGGGGCACGAGGCCGGCGACCAGCTGCTGGCCATCGTCGCGCAGCGCCTGCGCGGCTGCGTGAAGGAGGAGGACACGGTCGCGCGCCTGGGAGGCGACGAATTCACCGTGATCCTGCGCGACGTCACCGACGCCGGCGAGGTGGCCGCCGTGGCCCAGCGCATCATCGAGGCCATGAAGAAGCCGGTGCGCCTCGGCGAGCGCGAGCACCTCGTGCGCGCCAGCATCGGCGTCGCGCTGTTCCCCTCCGACGGCACCGCCATCGACGAGCTGCTGCACCACGCGGACCTCGCCATGTACCGCGCCAAGGAGCAGGGCCGTGGCAGCGCCGAGTTCTACAACCCGAAGATGGGGCTGCGCTCGCCGGATTCGGGCCTGTTCCGGGCATTGAGCCGGCGTGAGTTCTCGCTGTACTACCAGCCCCAGTACCGCGTGTCCGACGGCAGCCTCGCCGGGGTGGAGGCGCTGCTGCGCTGGCAGCCGCCCGGCGGCGCGATGCGCACCTCGGCGGAGTTCGTGCCGGCCGCCGAGGAGTCCGGGCTGATCGTGGACCTCGGCGGCTGGGTGCTCGAGGCCGCCTGCGCGCAGCTCGCGCAGTGGCGCGAGGCCGGCATCGCGCCGCCGGTGCTGGCCGTGAACCTCTCCGTGCAGCAGCTGCGCGACGTGCAGCTCGTGCCCACGCTCAGGCGCCTGCTCGAGCGGCATCGCCTGCCGCCCTCGTCGCTGGCCTTCGAGATCAGCGAGTCCGCGCTCACCGACGAGGACAGCCAGCAGCGCATCCTCGAGCTGGCGGAAGTGGGCGTGGGCCTGACGCTGGACGACTTCGGCACCGGCAACACCTCGCTCGCCAGCCTGCGCCGCTATCCGGTGCAGGCGGTGAAGATCGACCGCAGCTTCGTCGAGCGCCTCGAGTCCGATGCCGAGGCGGCCGCGCTGGCCGGAACCATCATCGTGATGGCGCATTCGCTGGACAAGGTGGTGATCGCCGAGGGCGTGGAGAGTGCCGGCCAGCTCGAGTACCTGCGCGAGCGGCGCTGCGACTTCGCGCAGGGCTACTTCATGGCGCGCCCGCTCTCGCTGCAGGACATCACCGCGCTGCTGCTCGGCCGGCGCAGCGCCGGTACGGACGCCGGCGTCAGCGCCGCGCGCGGCTGACCGGCGCGCCGCGCCGGCCTGCCGTCATTCAGCCAATCCCTGATTCTTGTGAACATATGCCGGACGGCGTGGAAGCCGCGTCGCAACACTGTCACGATGCAGCGCGCAGGTGACATATGTCTTTAACGAAGTTCTTGACGTATGGTCGCCACACGCAGACACTTTGATTGACCAGTGACCAAGGCAAACCCGTCGCGAGGCGGGGACGCAAAGCCACCGGTCTCCGGCGCGAACGCGCGGGAGACAGCGGAGTTGCCCAGGAAGAAGAGCTTCCAGGAGTTTCACGGCGATGACGGCAAGCAGTGCAGAGAGCATCGGTGCCAGCGGCGCGGCGCCGGAACAGCTGTTCGTAATCAACCTCGCTGCTTCCACTTCCCCGATGGCGCTTTCCCATCCCAGCTCCCCGGAGCTGAAGCGCTACACGTTCTTCGTGAGCCGGCAGCGCGAGGAAGGGCGCGAACGATTCCGCCTGCACATGGGCTATTTCGCCACCCAGGAAGAGGCGGAAGCATTGCTGCCCACGGTGCGCGACATCTATCCGGCCGCGTGGGCCGGCCCCGCGCCGACCACCGGCCTGGGCCGCCGCGGACGCATCGCGCCGGGCAGCGTGGTGGCCGTGAAGCCCGCACAGAATCCGACCCCTGCACCCGTCCAGACCCCCGCCTCTCCGGCCGCGGCACCCGCTGCTGCCCCGGCGGCGGCGCCCGTTGCGGCGGTTTCCGCCGCCACGGGCACGGCGGCACCCCAGGCGCCCGTGCGCCTGGCCGCAGCGGCACGGCCCG
>QGUX01000135.1 GCA_003242275.1 Pseudomonadota bacterium
TAGATGTGGGTGAGTCCCACCCACACGTGCTTGTTCATCGGGATGTTGATGCCGGCAATGCGTGCCATTACATGCTCTCCGCTTGAATTCCTGTTGACCCGGCCTGCCTCAGCCCTGGCGCTGCTTGTGGCGCGTGTCGGAGCAGATCACGTACACGACGCCGCGGCGGCGCACGATCTTGCAGTTCTTGCAGATCTTCTTGACGGATGGACGTACCTTCATCTCTTCAGCCTCAGCTGTTGCGGCCGCCCAGCAGGTTGGCCTTCTTCATCAAACCCGGATACTGGTGCGACATCGCGTGCGCCTGCAGCTGCGCGGCGAAGTCCATCACCACCACGACCACGATCAGCAGCGACGTGCCGCCGAACTGGAACGGCACGCCCTGCGAGGACATCATGAACTCCGGCAGCAGGCAGACCGCCGCGATGTACAGCGAGCCCCACAGCGTCAGCCGCGTGAGCACCTTGTCGATGTACTCGCCGGTCTGCTGCCCCGGCCGGATGCCCGGGATGAACGCCCCGGACTTCTTCAGGTTCTCGGCGGTCTCGCGCGCGTTGAACACCAGCGCGGTGTAGAAGAACGCGAAGCCGATGATCAGCGCCCCGTACAGCACGAGGTGCAGCGGCTGGCCGTAGGACAGCGCATTGGCCACCCGCGCCAGCCAGCCCGCCGTGCCGTCGGGGTTGGTGCCCGCGAAGGCCGCGATCGTCGCCGGGAACATCAGCAGGCTCGAGGCGAAGATCGGCGGGATCACGCCGGACATGTTCAGCTTGAACGGCAGGTGCGTGCTCTGGCCGGCCAGCATGCGGCGGCCCACCTGTCGCTTGGCGTAGTTTACCGTAATGCGGCGCTGGGCGCGCTCCATGTACACGCAGCAGTAGGTCACGCCCACCACGACGATCAGCAGGAGGATCGCCACGGGACCGGCCATCTGGCCGCTGTTGATCTGGTCCAGGGTGTTGCCCACCGCACCGGGCAGCCCCGCGATGATGCTGACCAGGATCAGCATCGAGATGCCGTTGCCCACGCCGCGCTCGGTGATCTGCTCGCCCAGCCACATCAGGAACATCGTGCCGGTGGTCATCGTCACCGTGGCCGGGACCAGCCACTGGAACAGGCCCGGCGTCAGCACCATGTTGCCGCTCTGCAGCGTCGCGGCGGCGGCGGCGGACTGGAACAGGGCGAGCACCACGGTGGCGTAGCGCGTCATCTGCGTGATCTTGCGCCGGCCGGACTCGCCCTCCTTGCGCAGTTCCATCAGCGACGGAACCACCATCGACATCATCTGCATGATGATCGAGGCGGAGATGTAGGGCATCACGCCCATCGCGAAGATGGACATGCGCGCCAGCGCGCCGCCGGAAAACATGTTCACCACGCCCAGGATGGTGCCCTGCTGGTCGCTGAAGAAGGCCGCCACCTGCGCCGTGTCGATGCCCGGCACGGGGATGAACGTGCCGATGCGGTACACGATCAACGCTCCGATCAGGAACGCCAGGCGCTTGCGGATGTCGCTGAAGCGGGTCGCGTCCCCCAGCGCCGCCGCCGGATTCATCGCAGTGGTGTTGGCCATTTCCTGGGTGCCTTGCGCTTCTTCAGGCCGCCTCGATCCTGCCGCCGGCCTTCTCGATGGCCTCGGCGGCGCCCTTGGTCGCGGCAATGCCCTTCAGGGTGACCGCCTTCTTCAGCTCACCCGACAGCACCACCTTGGCCTTTTCGGCGAACACGCTGACCACGCCGGCCTTCTTCAGGGCGGCGAGGTCGACGACGTCGCCCTCGACCTTGTTCAGTTCGGACAGGCGCACCTCGGCGCGCGTGGCCTTCAGCGCGGAGCGGAAGCCCACCTTGGGCAGGCGGCGCTGCAGCGGCATCTGGCCGCCCTCGAAGCCCACCTTGTGGTAGCCGCCCTTGCGCGCGCGCTGGCCCTTGACGCCGCGGCCGCAGGTCTTGCCCTGGCCGGCGGAAGCGCCGCGTCCGACGCGCAGCCGGGGACGCTTGGCGCCCGGGGCCGGCTTCAACGTGTTCAGTTTCATCACTTCGCCTCTTCCACTTTCAGCAGGTGGATGGCGGCATTGATCATGCCGCGGTTCTCGGGCGTGTCGGCCACCTCCACCGTGTGGTGGCGGCGGCGCAGCCCCAGCCCCTTCACCGACGAGATGATGTTCTTCAGCTCGCCGTAGGTGCTCTTGACCTGGGTCACCTTGATCGTCCTGGTCGCCATGTCGTTCAACCCATGATCTCTTCGACGCTCTTGCCGCGCTTGGCCGCGATTTCCTCGGGCGAGCGCACGGAAGAGAGCGCATTGATGGTGGCGCGCACCACGTTGATCGGGTTGCGCGAGCCGTAGCTCTTGGCCAGCACGTTGCGCACGCCGACGCACTCGAGCACCGCGCGCATCGCGCCGCCGGCGATCACGCCGGTACCGTCGGAGGCCGGCTGCATCAGCACGCGCGTGGCGCCGTGCTCACCGCGCACCGCGTAGTGCAGCGTGTCCTTCTTCAGGCTCACGTTGACCAGGTTCTTGCGCGCGTGCGCCATGGCCTTGGAGATCGCCACCGGCACCTCGCGGGCCTTGCCGAAGCCGAAGCCCACGCGGCCGTTGCCGTCGCCGACCACGGTCAGCGCGGTGAAACCGAACTGCCGGCCGCCCTTGACGACCTTCGCGGTGCGGTTGACCGCGACGAGCTTCTCGGTGAACTCGTCCTGCGGCTGGTCCTTTCTTTCAACTCTTGCCATCTGCTGATCCCGCCTTGAGGTCAGAACTGGAGCCCGGCTTCGCGCGCCGCATCGGCCAGGGCCTTGATGCGACCGTGATAGCGGAATCCCGAACGATCGAACGCAACCTTCTCGATGCCGGCGGCCTTCGCACGCTCGGCGATCGCGCGGCCCACGGCCTTCGCGGCCTCCACGTTGCCGGTGGCCTTCAGGTCCTTCTTCACGTCCTCCTGGACGGTGGAGGCTGCGGCCAGCACCTTCGCGCCGCTGGCGTCGAACACCTGCGCGTAGATGTGGCGCGGCGTGCGGTGCACGGTGAGCCGGGCCACGCCCAGCTCGCGGATGTGCAGCCGGCTCTTCAGAGCGCGGCGCTGACGACGTTCCTTGGAGGTAAGTGCCATGTCTGCTTCCCGAAGGCTTACTTCTTCTTGCCTTCCTTCAAAATGATCTTCTCGTCGGCGTACTTCACGCCCTTGCCCTTGTAGGGCTCGGGCGGACGCAGGGCGCGGATCTCCGCCGCCACCTGGCCGACGCGCTGCTTGTCGATGCCCTTGATCACGACCTCGGTCTGGCTGGGCGTCTCGATGGTGATGCCTTCCGGGATGGGGAAGTTCACCAGGTGCGAGAAGCCCAGCGTCAGGGTGAGCGTCTTGCCCTGCACCGCGGCGCGGAAGCCCACGCCGACCAGCTCGAGCTTCTTCTCGTAGCCGGTGGTGACACCCTTGACCATGTTGGCCAGGTGGGCGCGGGTCGAGCCGGCGCGCGTGCGGGCGCCCTCGGCGTCGGTGAAGCTCACCTGCAGGGTCTTGTCCTTCTCGGCCACGATCACGTCGTTGGCCACCGCCAGCGACAGGGTGCCCTTGGCGCCCTTGATGGTGACCAGCCCCGGCGCGATGGTGGCCGTGACGCCCTGCGGCAGGGGAACCGGATTCTTGGCTACTCGCGACATGTTCTCTTCAACCCTTACGCCACGATGCAGAGGACTTCGCCGCCCTGGCCGATGGCGCGCGCCTGGCGGTCGGTCATCACGCCCTGGGGCGTGGAGACGATCACGGTGCCCATGCCGCCGAGCACCTTCGGCAGCTCGTCCTTGCCGCGGTACACGCGCAGGCCCGGGCGGCTGACGCGCTCGAGGCGGTCGATCACCGGCTTGCCCTCGTAGTACTTCAGGTCGATGACCAGGCGCGGCTTGCCGTTCTCGTCGGTGACGCGGAAGTCGGCCACGTAGCCTTCGTCCTTCAGCACGCGCGCGATCGCCGTCTTGATCTTCGACGAATCGACGCTGATGTGCGCCTTGCCCGCAGCCTGACCGTTGCGGATGCGGGTCAGCAGGTCGGCGACTGGATCGGTCATGCTCATGTGTGCTCGTCTCCTACCAGCTCGACTTGACGAGGCCGGGGATCTCGCCGCGGTTGGCGACCTCGCGGATCTTGGTGCGCGCCAGGCCGAACTTGCGGTACACGCCGCGCGGGCGGCCGGTCAGCTGGCAGCGGTTGCGGCCGCGCGTGGGGCTCGCGTCCCGCGGCAGCTTCTGCAGCTTCGTGATCGCCTCGGCACGCTGCTCGTCGGTGCTGCGCGGGCTGCGGATGATCTCCTTCAGCTCCGCGCGCTTGGCGGCGTACTTCTTCGCGGTGCGCGCCCGGCGCTTCTCGCGTTCGACCATGCTTGTCTTGGCCATGCTCGGTCCTCTTTGCCCGTTACTTGCGGAACGGGAAGTTGAAAGCTTCCAGCAGCGCACGGCCGTGCTCGTTGGTACGGGCCGTGGTGGTGATGGTGATGTCCATGCCGCGCAGCTGGTCGATCTGGTCGTACTGGATCTCGGGGAAGATGATCTGTTCCTTGATGCCCAGCGTGTAGTTGCCGCGGCCGTCGAACGAGCGCGGCGAGACGCCGCGGAAGTCGCGCACGCGCGGCAGCGCGATCGAGATCAGCCGGTCGAGGAACTCGTACATGCGCGGGCCGCGCAGCGTCACCTTGCAGCCGATGGGCTGGCCCTCGCGCAGCTTGAACGAGGCGATCGACTTCTTCGCCTTGGTGATCAGCGGCTTCTGGCCGGTGATCTTGGCGAGGTCGCCGGCGGCGGACTCGACCAGCTTGCGGTCGGCCACGGCCTCGCCCACGCCCATGTTCACCGTGATCTTGGTGATCTTCGGCACTTCCATCGGGTTCTTGAACCCGAGCTCGGCCGCCAGCTTCGGCTGGACGGTGGTCTTGTAGTATTCCTGCAACCTGCTCATTGCCGTTCCGCCTTACTTGACGTCGACCTGCTCGCCCGTCGACTTGAAGAAACGCACGCGCTTGCCGTCGGCCAGCACGCGGATGCCCACGCGGTCACCTTTCTTGCTGGCCGGATTCCAGATCGCGACCTTCGAGATGTGCAGCGGCATTTCCTTGTCGACGATTCCGCCGGGATGGTTCCTCTGCGGGTTGGGCCGCATGTGCTTCTTCGCGACGTTGATGCCGGTGACGATGACCTGGTCGTTGGGCAGGATCTCGCCGATCGTGCCGGTGCGCCCCTTGTCCTTGCCGGACAGGATCACCACCTGATCGCCCTTGCGCAGTTTCTTCATGGCCTTTCGAAATCCTGTGTCTTCAGAGCACTTCCGGTGCGAGGGAAATGATCTTCATGAAACGCTGGTTGCGCAGCTCGCGGGTCACGGGCCCGAAGATGCGGGTGCCGATGGGCTCGAGCTTCTGGTTCAGCAGCACCGCAGCGTTGCCGTCGAAGCGGATCAGCGAGCCGTCCGGGCGGCGCACGCCGAACGCGGTGCGCACCACCACGGCGTCGTACACCTCGCCCTTCTTGACCTTGCCGCGCGGGATCGCGTCCTGCACGGACACCTTGATGACGTCGCCCACGGTGGCGTAGCGCCGGTGCGAGCCGCCCAGCACCTTGATGCACATCAGCGTGCGGGCGCCGCTGTTGTCGGCGGCGGTGAGCACTGTCTGCATCTGGATCATGTCGGTACCTGCCTTCTCTTAGATGCTGCTCGCACGCCCCACCACCTGGACCAGGCGCCAGCTCTTGCGGCGCGAGATCGGGCGGCTCTGCGCGATCGTCACGATGTCGCCCTCGCGCGCCTCGCCGGCCTCGTCGTGGGCCAGCAGGCGCGTCGTGCGGCGGATGTACTTGCCGTAGCGCTCGTGCTTCAACACGCGCTCGATCTCCACAGCGATGGTCTTCGCGGTCTTGGCGCTGACGACCACACCCTGCAGGGTGCGCTGGGTCTTGACGGGTGCTTCCGCCATGTCACTTCTCTCCGTTCTTCGCGCGCAGCTCGCGCTGCACGGTCTTCAGCCGCGCGATGTCGCGGCGCGTCTTGCCGAACTGGTCCGGCTTCACGGCGGTGCCGGTGGCCCGCTGCAGGCGCAGCGAGAACTGCGCCTTGCGCAGCTCCAGGATGTCGGCGTTCAGGTCGGCCGCCTTCTTGCCGCGCGCCTCCTTCAGGAGGTTCTCGACCCTTTGGAGTTCCTTGGCCATCAGCGCACCTGCCTCTTGACGAAGGACGTGGTGACCGAGAGCTTCGCGCCGGCGAGGCGGAACGCCTCGCGCGCCGTGGCCTCGGGCACGCCTTCCATCTCGAAAAGAACCTTGCCGGGCTGCACCTTGGCGACCCAGTACTCGACATTGCCCTTGCCGGCGCCCATGCGGACCTCCAGCGGCTTCTTCGTGACGGGCACGTCGGGGAACACCCGCACCCAGATCTGGCCACCGCGCTTCACGGCGCGGGCCATGGCACGGCGGGCAGCCTCGATCTCGCGGGCGGTCATGCGCGCACGCTCGGTGGCCTTCAGGCCGAACTCGCCGAACGCCACGGTGTTGCCGCGCTGCGCCAGGCCGGCATTGCGGCCCTTGAACTGCTTGCGATACTTGGTTCGCTTCGGTTGCAACATTGTCGTGTCCTAAACCGTTCAGGCCGTTGCCGTCTGGGTCGAACCCTCGGCAGCCGCCTCGGCAGCGGGCTCCTCGGTCACTTCCGGGGCCTTCTCGAAGACCTCGCCCTTGAAGATCCACACCTTCACGCCGATCACGCCGTAGGTCGTGCGCGCCTCGGCAAAGCCGTAGTCGATGTCGGCACGGTAGGTGTGCAGCGGGATGCGGCCCTCGCGGCTCCACTCGGTGCGGGCGATCTCGGCGCCGTTCAGGCGGCCCGACAGGCGCACCTTCACGCCCAGGGCGCCCGAGCGCATGGTGCTCATCACGGCGCGCTTCATGGCGCGGCGGAACATCACGCGCTTCTCGATCTGCTGGGCGATGCCCTCGGCCACCAGCTGGGCGTCCAGCTCGGGCTTCCTGATCTCGGCCACGTTCAGGCGCACGTCGGCGACCGGCAGGCCCACCAGGCGCGCGGTCTCGGCGCGCAGCTTCTCGATGTCCTCGCCCTTCTTGCCGATCACGATGCCGGGACGGGCAGTGTGGATCGTCACGTTGATCTTGCGGGCCGGGCGCTCGATGTGGATGCGGCTCACCGAGGCATCGGCCAGCTTCCTGCCCAGGAACTGGCGCACCTCATGGTCCGCAATCAGCTGCTCCGAGAACTGCTTCTTGCCGGCGTACCACTTGGACACCCAGTCGCGGGTGATGCCGAGGCGGATGCCGACCGGATTGACCTTCTGGCCCATCGCTTAATCCTTCCTGCCGTCGCTGACGTGAACGGTGATGTGGCTGGTGCGCTTGACGATGCGGTTGCCACGGCCCTTCGCGCGGGCGTGGAAGCGCTTCATCATCGGCGCGGCGTCGACCTGGATGGCCGAGATGCGCAGCTCGTCGATGTCGGCGCCGTGGTTGTGCTCCGCGTTCGCAATGGCGGACTCCAGCGCCTTGAGCACCAGGTTCGCGCCCTTCTTGGGCATGAAGCGCAGCTGCGCCAGGGCCGGGCCCACGCGCTTGCCACGCACCGTGTCGGCGATCAGCCGGCACTTCTGCGGCGAGATGTGCGCGTACTTCAGTTTCGCGAAGGTCTGCATGTCATCCCACCTTCTTGTCACCGCCGTGCGCCTTGAAGGTGCGCGTCGGCGAGAACTCGCCCAGCTTGTGGCCGACCATGTTCTCGGTCACCAGCACGGGCACGTGCTGCCTGCCGTTGTGCACGGCGATCGTCAGGCCCACCATCTCGGGAATGACCATCGAGCGGCGCGACCAGGTCTTGATCGGCTTGCGATCGTTCTTGGCCACGGCCGTCTCCACCTTCTTCAGCAGGTGGAGGTCGACGAACGGGCCCTTCTTCAGTGAACGTGGCACTGCTTACTTCCTCCGCTGCACGATCATGTTGCTCGTGCGCTTGTTGCGCCGGGTCTTCAGACCCTTGGTCTGCCAGCCCCACGGCGACACGGGATGCGGGTTACCCTGGCCGGGCTTGCCCTCGCCACCACCGTGCGGGTGGTCAACCGGGTTCATCACCACGCCGCGCACCGTCGGGCGGATGCCGCGCCAGCGCTTGGCACCGGCCTTGCCGTAGTTGCGCAGGTTGTGCTCGTCGTTCGACAGCTCGCCCAGGGTGGCGCGGCAGTCGATGTGCACCTTGCGCATCTCGCCGGACTTCAGGCGGATGTAGGCGTGGATGCCCTCGCGCGAGGTGTACTGCGCCGAGCCGCCGGCCGAGCGGGCCAGCTGGCCGCCCTTGCCGGGCTTGAGCTCGATGTTGTGCACCACGGAGCCCACCGGGATGTGGCGCAGCGCCATCGCGTTGCCGGGCTTGATCGGCGAGTCGGCGCCGGAGCGCACCTCATCGCCCACCTTCACGCCCTTGGGCGCGAGGATGTAGCGGCGCTCGCCGTCCAGGTACTTGACCAGCGCGATGTGCGCGGTGCGGTTCGGATCGTACTCCAGCGTCTCGATCACGCCGGTGATGCCGTCCTTGTCGCGCTTGAAGTCGATGATGCGGTACTTCTGGCGCGAACCGCCGCCCTTGTGGCGCGTGGTGATGCGGCCGGCGTGGTTGCGCGCGCCGGTCTTGTTCTGCGCGACCGTCAGCGGGGCGTACGGACCGCCCTTGTGCAGGTGCGAGCGGTCGATCTTCACGACGAAGCGCGCACCCGGCGACGTCGGCTTCATTTTGATCAGTGCCATCGGTGCCAGTCCTTACTTCTGCATCGCCCGGGCTTCGTAGTCGATCGCCTGGCCGTCGGCGAGGCGCACGTAAGCCTTCTTCCAGTCCTGGGTACGGCCCAGGTGGCGGCCGAAGCGGCGCGCCTTGCCGGGCTCATTCACCACCTGCACGGCGGCGACCTTGACGTCGAACATCATCTCGACCGCCTGCTTGATCTCGGTCTTGTCCGCATCGCGGCGCACCTTGAACGCGTACTGGTTGCTGTTCTGCATGGCCAGCGCGGTCTTCTCGGTGATGTGCGGGGCCACCAGCACGGTGGCGAGGCGTTCGC
>QGUX01000136.1 GCA_003242275.1 Pseudomonadota bacterium
ATGCGGCCGTAGTGGGCGGCTACCTGCGCCAGCAGCGCCGGGCTGCCATCGCGGCGGCGCGGATAGGTGGCGAGCTGCAGCGGCGTGCGCCGCGCCACCCGCGCCAGGCTGGCGCGCAGCGCCGCGTGCGGGAAGAGCTGCGGGTCGGGCAGCGCCTCGCCCAGGCGCACGATGGCCGGATCCAGGCTGGCGTCGGCGAGGCGGCGGAGCATCGCGCGGGTGCCGGCCAGGCGCGCCGTGCGCGGCAGGCTCACCGCGGCCGGCAGCGGCGGCGGTTCGCGCCGCGCGGCGATGAAGTAGCCCGAGCGAGGCCGGGCCTCGATCAGTCCCCGCCGCTCCAGCACGCGCAGCGACGCCACCGCGGTGTTGATGCTGATGCCGCGCTGCCGGGCGAGGCTGCGCACCGACGGCACGCGACTGCGCGCGGGCAGCTGTCCGGCCGCGATCGAGGCGGCCAGTTCCTCGGCCACGGCGAGGTACAGGGGATCCTCGTCATTCGCCATGGACACAACTGTATCCCATTATTTTCTGGCAATGTGTATCTGTACCCTTCCGTCGTGCTGTTCCAACCTCTCGCGCATGCCGACGGTTGCGCTGTTGCCGCTCGCCCTGTTCTGCCTGGTGGCCTCGATCACTCCGGGGCCGAACAACGTCCTGCTGATGCGTTCGGGCGCCAGCTTCGGCGTGCGCGGCTCCACCGGGCACATGCTGGGCATCCAGCTCGGCTGCCTCGCCCTGCTGCTCCTGTGCTGGATGGGCGTGGGCACGCTGCTGCTGGCACTGCCCACCGCCTTCCTCGTGATGCGCTGGGCCTGCTTCCTCTACCTGCTGTGGCTGGCGCTGGTGATCCTGGGCGAGGCACGCGGCGTGGCCGCGGCGGGGAACGGCAACGGCGCCTTCCTGCCCCGTCCCATGCGCTGGTACGAGGCCAGCGCCTTCCAGCTCGTCAATCCCAAGGCGTGGATGATGGCGGTGACCATGGCCAGCGCCTTCTATGGCAGCAACGCACCGGGTGCGCCCGAGATCGCGGTGGCCGCGGCCACCTGGGTGGCCATCGGCACGCCGAGCATGCTGGTGTGGACCCTGTGGGGCGCGACCATCGAGCGCGTGCTTCGCCGGCCGCGGGAGCGGCAGGTGTACGCACTGCTGATGGCGGCCGCGGTGGCCGCTACGGCGCTGTGGATGCTGCGTTGAGCCGCCGCCAGATGGTGACGGTCACCGCACCGCCGTAGACCACCGGCACGGCCAGCATCAGCGCCATCAGCCAGCGCGACAGCGCCAGGCCGCCGGGCGTGGGCGTGGACTGCCCGGCCAGTCCCATGATCAGGCCGAGGAAGATGCCGGTGAGCAGCACGAACACCAGCACCGCCGCAAGCAGGGTGCCGGCGAGCTGCAGCAGCGCCGGCCAGCGGCCGCGCACCAGCGCGAGGCTGCTGGAAAGCGCGGCCAGCGGCGCGCGCGGCCTGAGCTTCGGCGCACCCGCCGCGCCCGCGTTCCGCTGTTCGGCGTCGATGTCGCCGGCCACCAGCGCCGGCCAGGCGAACCAGGCATGGATCAGCAGCAGCAGCGCCGCCAGTGTCAGCAACCCTCCCCACGGCCAGAATCCCCGCCAGGCCGTCACCAGCATGGCGGGCAGCAGCGGCAACAGCATCAGGAGCAGCAGCACCAGCACGAAGGGCACGTCCACCGCGGCCTGGCGGATGCACTCCAGCAGCGGCGGGCGCGGCCTGCCCTGCGCGAGCACGAGCTGCCAGCGCAGCACGCCGCCATAGCAGACCAGCGTCAGCACGATGCTGGCGAAGGTCAGTCCCCACCACTCGCGCGTGTACGCCAGGCTCCGCGCGCCGCTCATCGCCGCCTCCGATCCCGGCGTCGCGCCGGCCGCCACGCCGACGATGGCCAGCGGCAGGCACACGGGCAGGCAGGCCTTGAACAGCGGCCACGCAGCGCCCAGGATTTCGCGCGGCGCGAGGCTGGCAGGCATGGGCAGCGGCAGGGGTGCGCGCGGGTGCGCGGGAGCGGGATCGATGGACAAGGCAGGTGATCCGGTGAATGCGGAAGGCGGCGGCAATTTAGCAGAGCCGGCCACGGTGGGCGCGCTGCTGTCGGCGGCCACTGCCCTGCCGGTTGGCAGGCTCGACGCCGAAGTGCTGCTGGCGGCGCTGCTGCGCCTGCCGCGCGCGCAGCTCATCGCCTTCGAGGAACGGGCGGTGGACCCGCTGACCGCCGCGATGTTCCAGGCGGGCCTGGAGCGCCTGGCCGCCGGCGAGCCACTGGCCTACGTCACCGGCGTGAAGGAGTTCTGGTCGCTGCCGGTCACGGTGGCGCCGGGGGTGCTGGTGCCGCGGCCGGAAACCGAGCTGCTGGTGGAGCTTTGCCTCGCGCGCCTGGGCCCGGAGGCGCGCCGGGTCGCCGACCTCGGCACCGGCAGCGGCGCCATCGCGCTGGCGCTCTCGCGCGAGCGTCCCGCCTGGCGCATCGTGGCCACCGACCAGTCGGCCGATGCGCTGGACATCGCGCGCGCCAACTGCCGGCGCCTCGGCGCGGCCAACGTGGAACTGCGGCAGGGAAGCTGGTGCGAACCGCTGGTTACGGAACGCTTCGATGCCATCGTCAGCAACCCGCCCTACATCGCGCCAGGGGATCCCGCGCTCGCGGCATTGCGTCACGAACCCGTGGAAGCGCTGGTCGCTGCGGACCAGGGTTTCGCCGACCTGTTCGCCATCGCGGCATGCGCCCGCACCCACCTCCTGCCCGGCGGCCTGTTGCTGCTCGAGCACGGCGCCGGGCAATCCCCGAAGTTGATGGAGCACCTCGCCGGGCTCGGCTACCGGGACCCCGCCAGCCACCGCGACCTCGCCGGGCACGACCGCGTGGTTTCCGCTGTCTGGCCGTGAGGCGCGCCAGGCTGTAGTGTTGCGCCCTTCCCCCAACCGCAGGATGTCCCATGGTCCGCTTTGAAACCTCCGTCGGTGGATTCACCGTCGAACTGGACGCCGAGAAGGCACCCGTCACCGTCGCGAACTTCCTCGCCTACGTGGACGAGGGCTTCTACGACGGCCTGATCTTCCACCGCGTCATCCCCGGGTTCATGGTGCAGGGCGGCGGCATGACTCCGGACATGAGGCCGCGCGAGAACAAGGCGCCGATCAGGAACGAAGCGGCCAACGGCCTGAAGAACAGGCGCGGCACCATCGCGATGGCGCGCACCAACGTGGTCGACTCGGCCACCTCGCAGTTCTTCATCAACCTGGTGGACAACGACTTCCTCGACTACCAGGGCCCGCACAACTACGGCTATGCCGTGTTCGGCCGGGTGGTGGACGGCATGGACACCATCGACCGCATCGCGAAGGAGCGCACCGGCCGCAGGAAGGGACACGACGACGTGCCCATCAACGACGTGGTAATCACCTCGGTGCGCCGCGTCGAACCCGCGGCCTGATCCGCGCGCGAAGCACGCCTCCAATGGCTCGCAGGCGTGGCTTCTGGCGGCGTCTGCTGCGCCGGCTCCTGTTCACGGCCGGCGCACTGCTGCTCTTCACCGTGCTGCTGGTGGCCGCACTGCGCTTCATCGACCCGCCGGCCAGCAGCTTCATGCTGCAGGCCCGCATCGGGTCCTGGCTGGACGGCAAGCCCGGCACGCCCGGCATCCGGCAGCAATGGCGCGACTTCGGGCAGATCTCGCCCGAGCTGGCGCTGGCCGTGGTCGCCTCCGAGGACCAGCGCTTCACCGTGCACCACGGCTTCGACTTCCGCGAGATCGGGAAGGCGCTGCGCGAAGCCGACGCCGGCCGGCGCATGCGCGGCGCCAGCACCATCACGCAGCAGGTGGCGAAGAACCTGTTCCTGTGGAACGGCCGCAGCTGGGTGAGGAAGGGACTGGAGGCCTGGTTCACGGTGCTGATCGAGCTCACCTGGCCCAAGCGGCGCATCCTCGAGGTGTACCTGAACATCGCCGAGTTCGGCCCCGGCATCTACGGCGCCGAGGCCGCGGCGCAGGCCTGCTTCGGCAAGCCCGCGGCGAGGCTCACCCGCGGGGAAGCGGCGCGGCTGGCGGCGGTGCTGCCGAACCCGAAGCGACTTTCCGCCGCCAATCCGGGTCCCTATGTACTGCGGCGACAGGCCGGGATCGAGCAACAGATGACCGCACTGGGCGGCACGGCGTGGCTGATGGCGGAACTGGCGCGCTGAGGCTGCATCCCCGCCGACGTGCCCGCGTGACCGTTCAGTTGAGGCTGGAATTGCCCGGCGAGACCGGCAGGAACAGCTCCGCCGCGTCCACCGCGTCGAAACGGTAGGGCCGCCGGCAGAACTCGCAGGTCACCTCCACCTCGCCCAGTTCCGCCACGATGGATTCCACTTCCTCCCGGCCCAGGCCGCGCAGCATCGCCGCCACGCGTCCGCGGTCGCAGCGGCAGGCGAAGCGCACTTCCTCGGCGTCGAACAGGCGGATGTCATGCCGCCCGAACAGGTTGGCCAGCAGCTGCTCCACCGGATGGGTCAGGAGCTCGCCGGCGCTGAGCGTGGCCATCATCGCGGCCACCTCTTCCCACAGCTCCAGCGTCCCGGCGGCGCCCGCCTCGCCCTGGGAGACGGGCAGCTTCTGCAGCAGCAGGCCGGCGGCGCTGAATTCATCGGCCGCCAGCACGATGGCGGTGGGAAGCTGCTCGGAAACGGCGAAGTAGTTCTCCAGGCACTGGCCCAGGGTCTCGCCGTCCAGCGGCACCACGCCCTGCCAGGCCGGCGAGCGCTCGCCCTGCTCCACGCTGACCACCAGCCGCCCGCCCTCCACCAGGCGCGGAAACGGTACCCGGGCGGTATCCGCGCCCTCGCGCACCTGGGCGACGCCGCGCAGCGTGCGCGCATCGGTGGCCTGGGCCACCAGCATCGACACCGGCCCGCGGCTGCCGCCAAGCTGCAGCGTCATGGTGCCGGTGAACTTCAGCGAGGCCGACAGCAGCACGGTGGCGGCGAGCGCCTCGCCGAGCAGGTTCCTGGCTTCGGGCGGCAGCACCTGGTGCTCGCGCGCCTCGATCCAGGCGCGCGAGAGGTGCACCCAGTGACCGCGCACGGGCGCGTCCTCGAACAGGAAGCGCCGCAGGCGATCGGATTCGCTCACGGCGCCAGCTTCTTCTTCAGCAGCTCGTTGAGCAGCGCCGGGTTGGCCTTGCCACCGGTGGCCTTCATGGCCTGGCCGACGAAGAAGCCGAACAGCTTGTCCTTGCCGGCGCGGTAATCGGCCAGCTGCTTCGGGTTCGCCGCCATGATCTCGTCGATGACCTTGCCGATCGCGGCCGGGTCGGTGATCTGCTTCAGGCCGCGCGCCTCGATGACGGTGTCGGCATCGCTGCGGTCGGCCCACATCACCTCGAACACTTCCTTGGCGATCTTGCCGGAGATGGTCTCGTCGACGATGCGGGCCAGCAGGCCGCCGAGCTGGGCCGCGGTCAGGCGGCTTCCGGTGACCTCCAGGCCGTCCTTGTTCAGCGCGGCCGAGAAATCGCCCATCACCCAGTTGGCAGCCAGCTTCGGGTCCGACGGCACGGCCTTCGCCACGGCCTCGTAGAAGTCGGCCATCTCGCGGCTGGCGGTCAGCACCTGCGCGTCGTAGGCCGGCAGGCCGTACTGCTGCTGGAAGCGGCGGGCCTTCTGGTCCGGCAGCTCGGGCAGGCGGGCGCGCTCGCCCTCGATGTATGCCTCGTCCAGCACCAGCGGCAGCAGGTCCGGGTCCGGGAAGTAGCGGTAGTCGTTGGCCTCTTCCTTGGTGCGCATCGAGCGCGTCTCGTCCTTGTCGGCGTCGTACAGGCGCGTCTCCTGCACCACCTTGCCGCCGGACTCGATCAGGTCGATCTGGCGCTGCACCTCGTAGTTGATGGCCTTCTCGACGAAGCGGAAGGAGTTGAGGTTCTTCAGCTCCGCGCGGGTGCCGAACTTCGCCTCGCCCCGGCGCCGCACCGACACGTTGGCGTCGCAGCGGAACGAGCCCTCCTGCATGTTGCCGTCGCAGATGCCCAGGTAGCGCACCAGCGTGTGCACCTTCTTCATGTAGGCAACGGCTTCCTTTGCCGAGCGCAGGTCCGGCTCGGAGACGATCTCCAGCAGCGGCGTGCCGGCGCGGTTCAGGTCGATGGCCGAGACGCCCACGTGCCCCTCGTGCAGGCTCTTGCCGGCATCCTCCTCCAGGTGCGCGCGGGTAATGCCGATGCGCTTGACCGTGCCGTCCTCCAGCAGGATGTCCAGGTGGCCGTTGGCCACGATGGGCAGCTCGTACTGGCTGATCTGGTAGCCCTTGGGCAGGTCGGGGTAGAAGTAGTTCTTGCGCGCGAACACCGAGCGGCGCGCCACGGTGGCCTCGATGGCCAGGCCGAACTGCACCGCCATGCGCACCGCCTCGGCGTTGAGCACCGGCAGCACGCCCGGGTAGCCCAGGTCCACCAGGTCGGCCTGGGTGTTGGGCTCGGCGCCGTAGGCCGTGGGCGAGCCGGAGAAGATCTTGGTCTTGGTGGCGAGCTGGGCGTGGATCTCCAGCCCGATGACGGTTTCCCATTCCATGTCGTGCGCGCTCATGCGAACCCCGCCGCGAAGCCTTCCGGCGCCTTCAGGTGCCAGTCGGTTTCCTGCTGGTAGCGATGCGCGGCCGCCAGCAGCCGCGCCTCGCCGAAGTGCGGGCCGATGAGCTGCAGGCCCACCGGCAGCTTGCCGGCGAAGCCGCAGGGAATGGACATGGCCGGCAGGCCCGCCAGGTTGGCACCGATGGTGTAGATGTCGTTCAGGTACATCGTGATGGGATCGGAGGTCTTGTCCCCCAGGCCGAAGGCCACGGTGGGGCTGGTCGGCCCGATCAGCAGGTCGACCTCGCCGAAGGCGCGCTGGAAGTCGCGGGTGATCAGCGCCCGCACCTTCTGCGCCTTGAGGTAGTAGGCATCGTAGTAGCCGGCCGACAGCACGTAGGTGCCGGTCATGATGCGGCGCTTGACCTCGGCGCCGAACCCTTCGGCGCGCGAGCGCATGTACAGGTCCTTCAAGTCCTTCGGGTCCTGGCAGCGGTGGCCGTAGCGCACGCCGTCGAAGCGGGCCAGGTTCGAGGAGGCCTCGGCCGGCGCCACCACATAGTAGGTGGGAACGGACAGCGGCAGGCTCGGAAGGCTGACCTCGCGCATCGTGGCGCCGAGCTTCTGCAAGGTGGCGATGGCCTCGCGCACCGGGCCCTCGACCTCGGGCGACAGTCCCTCGCCGAAGAATTCCCTGACGATGCCGATCCTCACCCCGGCCAGCGGCGCATCCAGCGCGGCGCGGTAGTCGGGCACCGGCTCGTCGACGCTGGTGGAGTCCTTCGGGTCGAAGCCGGCGATGGCCTGCAGGGTCAGCGCCGCATCCTCGGCCGAGACCGTGATCACGCCGCCCTGGTCCAGGCTCGAGGCGAAGGCGATCATGCCGTAGCGCGACACGCGCCCGTAGGTGGGCTTGATGCCGGTCACGCCGCACAGCGCCGCCGGCTGGCGGATCGAGCCGCCGGTGTCGGTGGCGGTGGCCAGCGGGGCGAGGCGCGCCGCCACGGCGGCCGCCGAGCCGCCCGAGGAGCCGCCCGGCACGCGGGCGAGGTCCCAGGGGTTCTTCACCGGCCCGTACCAGCTGGTCTCGTTGGAGGACCCCATGGCGAACTCGTCCATGTTGGCCTTGCCGATCATCACCATGCCCGCCTCCTTGAGACGGGCCACCAGGGTGGCGTCGTAGGGCGCGACGAAATTCGACAGCATGCGCGAGGCGCAGGTGGTCAGCACCCCGGCCGTGCAGAAGATGTCCTTGTGGATCATCGGCACGCCGGTCAGCGGTCCGCCCTCGCCCGCCGCCAGTCGCTTATCCGCGACAGCGGCGGCCTCCAGCGCCTGCTCGGCGGTGAGGGTGATCAGCGCATTGAGCGCCGGCTGCGAGGCCTCGGCCCGCTTCAGCGCCTCGCGGGTGAGCTCGACCGAGGAGAACCTGCGCGCGGCCAGCCCCTCGGACAGGGCCGCAAGTGTGAGCGCCGTCACTCGATCACCTTCGGGACCAGGTAAAGGCCGGCCTCGACCTGCGGCGCATTGCGCTGGAACAGGTCGCGGTCGATGACCGAGGTGACCTCGTCGGCCCGGAGCCGCTGCACCTGGCCGGCGAGCGGATGCGCCATCGGCTCCACGTCCGCGGTGTCGGCTTTTTCCAACTGGCCGACGAAGTCGAGGATGCGGCCGAGCGAGTCCGTGTAGACGGGAATCTCATCGGCCGACAGTGAAAGGCGCGCCAGCGACGCGATGGATTCGATCTGGCTGGGGGAAAGACTCATTGTGAAGGGGCGCAAACTTCGGAAAAAACAGCTTCAAATGATACACCGTCGCCTTGCGGAAGTCCTCCGGCCACTGTTAAATTGGCGCCCGCTTCGCTTCCCACCTCTCGCCGGCCAAGGTTTCCAAATCCCCAATGTTCAAACGCCTGCGCGGCTACTTCTCGAGCGACCTTTCCATCGACCTCGGCACGGCCAACACGCTGATCTACGTGCGTGGCAAGGGCATCGTGCTCAACGAACCCTCCGTGGTCGCCGTGCAGGACGAGCCCACCCGGGGCGGCAAGATGATCATGGCCGTGGGTGCCGAGGCCAAGAACATGCTGGGGCGCACCCCCGGGCACATCACCGCGGTGCGGCCGATGAAGGACGGCGTGATCGCCGACTTCACCTACACCGAGAAGATGCTGCAGTACTTCATCAAGAAGGTGCACGGCAACCGCTTCCTGCAGCCCTCCCCGCGCGTGCTGGTGTGCGTGCCCTTCGGCTCCACCCAGGTGGAGCGCCGCGCCATCCGCGAGTCGGCCGAGGGGGCCGGCGCGCGCTCGGTGACCATCGTCAATGAGCCCATGGCCGCGGCCGTGGGTGCCGGCCTGCCCACCCACGAGGCGCGCGGCTCGATGGTGCTGGACATCGGCGGCGGCACCAGCGAGGTGGCGGTGCTGTCCCTGAACGGCATCGTCTACGCCAACTCGGCGCGCATCGGCGGCGATCGCTTCGACGAGGCGATCATGAACTACGTGCGCCGCAA
>QGUX01000349.1 GCA_003242275.1 Pseudomonadota bacterium
TGCCCACAAGACAGGGGGGGCCTACGCCAACCCTATCCCGGACCTCCCGATGTGCTCCGCATGCAGGACGGTCGCAGGGTCACCACCGCGCAGCAGTGGCGGGAGCAGCGCCGCCCCGAGATCGTCGAGTTGTTCGAGCGCGAAGTGGTGGGACGCATCCCGAAGGACGTGCCCAGGGTCACCTGGGAGGTCACGCAGACCGCCACCGGCGAGCTGGCCGGCCGTCCCATCCACGCCCGCCGCGTGACCGGGCGCGTGGACAACTCGGCCTACCCGGACATCGAGGTCAACATCGAGTTCCTGCTGGTGCTGCCCGCCGACGCGCGGGGGCCGGTGCCGGTGATGATCATGTTCGGCCGTGGCCGCCTGCCCGGCGAGGCCCCGCCCGCCGGCGCCTTCCAGCCGCCGCCGCCGCCCCCCGGTTCCGATCCACCGGCCACCGAGCAGCTCATCGCCGCGGGCTGGGGTTATGCGTACCTGAATCCCGGCAGCGTGCAGGCCGACAACGGCGCCGGCCTTACGCGCGGCATCATCGGCCTGGCCAACAAGGGCCAGCCGCGCAAGCCCGAGGACTGGGGCGCGTTGCGCGCCTGGGGCTGGGGCGCCAGCCGCGCGCTCGACTACCTGGAGACCGTGCGCGAGGTGGACGCGAAGCGCGTGGGCATCGAGGGCGTATCGCGCTATGGCAAGGCCGCGCTGGTCACCATGGCCTTCGACGAGCGCTTCGCCGTGGTGCTGGTCGGCTCCTCGGGCGAGGGCGGCGCCAAGCTGCACCGCCGCAACTTCGGCGAGGCGGTGGAGAACCTCACCGCCAGCGGCGAGTACCACTGGATGGCCGGCAACTTCATGAAGTACGGCGCCGAGGAATCGCGCTTCGGCCGCATGGACGCCGGTGACATCCCGGTGGACGCGCACCAGCTGCTGGCACTGTGCGCGCCGCGCGCCACCTTCATCAGCTACGGCGTCCCGGAGAAGGGCGATGCGCTGTGGCTGGACCAGCAGGGCAGCTTCATGGCCGCCATCGCCGCGCAGCCCGTGTTCCGCCTGCTGGGCGTGAAGGACCTGGGCCGATCCGACGACTACATGAAGGAGCGCATGCCGCCGGTGAACGTGGGCCTGCTGGATGGGCGGCTGGCCTGGCGCCAGCACGACGGCGGCCACACCGACGGGCCGAACTGGAAGCACTTCATCCCCTGGGCGGAAAGGGAACTGGGGATTCGCTGAGGCAAGGGCGGCTGGTGCGGGTGCTATGCTCGTGCCAGTTGTTCCCCTGGCTGGAAATCCATGTCCCGCAACTTCCTGTCCGCTGCCGCCCCCGTACTGCTGCTCGTCGCCGCTGCCTCCGCGCACGCCCAGGCCCGCCTGGCACTGCTGGATGCCGGCGCCGAGCCGCGCCAGCCCATCCGCTACCAGCTGCAGCCCGGCCGCAGCGAGCGCGCCCAGATGGACCTGCAGGTGCAGATGGCCCTGTCCTTCGGCGGGCAGACCCTGCCGCTGGCCGCCACGCCGCCGGTGCGCATGAACCTCGAGCTCACCAGCAGCGAGGTGGCCACCGATGGCTCGGCGCGCATCCGCTTCGTGCTGTCCTCCATCGAGGCCATCGGCGAGGGCCCGCAGGTCACCCAGGCCAACCAGTCGCTGTCCAGCATCAAGGGCCTGTCAGGCTGGTACCGCATGGACGCGCGCGGCAATGTGCTGGAGAGCCACGTGGACCCCGCGTCGAATGCCAATGACACCACCCGCGCGGTGCTGCAGGACCTGGAGCAGTCCATGCAGCGCATCAGCACGCCGTTCCCCGAGCAGGCCGTGGGGCAGGGCGCGCGCTGGCAGGTCACCCAGGACGTCAACAACAACGGCGTGCAGATGTCGCAGACGGCCGAGTTCACGCTGCGCTCGCGCAGCAACAACCGGCTGGAACTGGAAGTGCGCTACGTGGACGTGAATTTCGACTCGGTTCCCAACCTGCCGGCGGGCGCGAAGCTCGACTCGGCCCGCATCAGCGGCGGCGGCACCACCTCGCTGCCGCTGGACCGGCTGGGGCCCAGGGCCAGCAGCGCCGCCGTCATCGACCTCGGGCTTGCCATCACCGCGGAAGGGCAGACGCAGGCGCTGGGGATGAACCTTGGAATCCAGCAGGCGGTGGAACCGGCGGACTAGGCGCTGGGCTGCAAGTGACGCTTGCCCCGGGGAGACTGAGTCCAACGTAACGCACCAATTGCCTTGGCAGTAATAGGAAAACTGCGTAAGCTTCCCCGTCAAGCAGGCATTTCAAAAGTAGAACTTCCGGCGACGCGTTGGCGGTACTCGGCCGGGGTCAGATCGCCGAGCGAATCGTGGGGACGCTCCTCGTTGTAC
>QGUX01000350.1 GCA_003242275.1 Pseudomonadota bacterium
CCGACGTGGAGCGCGAGGTGGAAGCCCTGGCGCGCTCAAAGCAGGCCGCCGTGTCCCGCGTGCGGCGGGCGGCCCTGTCCGGCGGGCGGCCGTGGATGCGCGTCAGCGACCGCCTCACCGAGATCGCGAGCCTCATCCTGGAGCAGGCCATGGACCTGGCCATGCGCCAGATCGGCGGGCAGTTCGGCCGCCCGTACTGCACCGACGGGAGCGGCCGCCGGCCGGTGCGCATCGCCGCGCTGGGCTACGGCAAGCTGGGCGGCTACGAGCTCGGCTACGGCTCGGACCTCGACCTGGTGTTCCTGCACGACAGCACCGGCGAGCAGCAGGAAACCGACGCGCCCGAACCGCTGGACAACCAGGTGTTCTTCCTGCGCTACGCGCAGCGGCTGATCCACCTGCTGACCATGCACTCCACCGCCGGCCGGCTGTACGAGGTGGACGTGCGCCTGCGTCCCTCGGGCAAGGGCGGCATGCTGGTCACCAGCATCGAGGCCTTCCGCCGCTACCAGTTCGAGGAGGCCTGGACCTGGGAGCACCAGGCGCTGCTGCATGCGCGCGCGGTGGCCGGTGACCCGGGGCTGCAGCAGCGCATCGAGGAAGTGCGCATGGAGGTGCTGTGCCATGCCGTGCGGCGCGCCGACCTGAAGCAGAAGGTGGCCGAGATGCGCGAGCGCATGCGCCGGGAACTGTCCTCCGCGAAGCCCGGCGAGTTCGACCTGAAGCAGGACCGCGGCGGCATCGCCGACATCGAGTTCCTCGCCCAGTACTGGGCGCTGCTGCACGCCGCCGAGCACCCGCCCGTGGCCCACTTCTCCGACACCATCCGCCAGCTCGAATCGCTGGCCTCGGCCGACCTGGTGCCGCAGCACACCGTGGACGTGCTGGTGCGCGCCTACCAGGCCTATCGCCAGGTGGCCCACCGCCGCTCGCTGGAGAACCTGCCCAACGTGGTGCCGGCGGAGCAGTTCGCCACCGAGCGCGAGGCCGTGGCGGCCATCTGGCGCGCCACCATGGAGGAGCCCGTATAATCCCGGCCATGTCGACTTCCTCCTCCGCCAGCAACCTGTTGCCCGCCAACGCGTCCCGCACCTACGAGGTGGAGCCGGCGGACCTGCCGCTGTCCTGTCCGATGCCGCAGATGAGCCTGTGGAACTCGCATCCCAGGGTGTACCTGCCGATCGAGCAGACCGGCAGCGCGAAGTGTCCCTACTGCGGCGCCGAGTTCCACCTGCGCCGTTGACCCGCGCGCCGGCAGAGCCCGTGCTCCGCTTGCTGCGTACCGCGGTGCGCGGCCCGACCGGCCAGGGCGCGTGGTTCGTCAACGCCGCCGCCGACGCGCCCGTCACGCTGGAGTGGTTCGATCCCCGCCACTGGCTCGCGCGCGATGCGGTGATCGCCCGCCATGCGGGCCGCGGCGCGGTGATCGGCGTCGAGCACGAAGGGCGGTGCTACCTGCTGCGCCACTACCTGCGCGGCGGGCTGGTGGCGGCGATCAGCACCGACCGCTACCTGTGGCTGGGGGAAACCCGCACGCGGCCGCTCAGGGAGATGAAGCTGACGCTGCACCTGCACGCCGCCGGCATGCCGGTGGCGCGGCCGGTGGCGGTGCGCTACGAGCGCCGCGGCGCCAGCTACTGCGGCGACATCATCACCGATTACCTCCCCGACACGCGCACGCTGGCGGAAGTGCTGGAGGCGGGCGACGTGCCGCTGGCCACCTGGGCGGCCATCGGCCGCACCATCCGCCGCTTCCACGACTGGGGTGTGGACCATGCCGACCTGAACGCCCACAACGTGCTGCTGCGCGGTGACGACGAGGTGTTCCTGATCGACTTCGACAAGGCGCGGCTGCGCGGGCGTCCCGGCATCTGGCGCGACGCCAACCTGGCGCGGCTGCGCCGCTCGCTGGACGCGCTGGAGGACGGACGCGCCGCGCGGCGCTTCGACGACACGCAGTGGCAGGTGCTGCTGACGGCGTGGTGGCGGCGGTGAGCCATGCGGCGCGCGCTGTACTCGCTGCTGTTGTACCTGTTGCTGCCCCTGGTCGTGATGCGTTTCCTGTGGCGCGGCTGGCGCGATGCGGCCCAGCGCGGCAGCCTGGCCGAACGGCTCGCGTTTGCTCCCGCGCCGCGCGCTGATTCACCGCTGTGGCTGCATGCCGCCTCGATGGGCGAGCTGCGTGCGCTGGCCGCGCTGCTGCACGCGCGTGGCCAGTCCTCGCCGGTGCTGGTCACCTCCATCACGCCCACCGGCGTGGCCAATGCGCGGCGGCTGTTCGGGGCCGCCGGGCACGAGGTGTGCGCGGCGCCCTGGGACCTGCCCGGCGCCACGCGCCGCTTCCTCGCCGC
>QGUX01000137.1 GCA_003242275.1 Pseudomonadota bacterium
GGCGAACAGCGGATGGTCCTCGGGAAAGCTGCAGCGCCCGATCAGCGGACTGGCCCACACCAGCGCGCCGTGCATCTCGGCCAGGCGCACGATGGCATCCCACGCGCCGTCGCGGTCGATGGCGGCGCCGACCACGAAGGCGGGCCGGCGGCTCCGGCCCAGCGCCTGGCCCAGGCGCGCCAGCGCCGCCGCATCGGCGCGCTGCACGCCCGCGACACTGCGCGGCGCGAGCGCTTCGCAGGGCACGTCCCAGTCGTCGATGGGAATGGACACGAACGCGGGGCCGCGCGGCGGCGTCATCGCGATGTGGTAGGCGCGTTCGATGGCCCGCGGTACGTCCTCGGCACGTGCCGGTTCCACCGCCCACTTCACGTAGGGCTGCGGCAGCTCGGTGGGACGCGAGGAGAACAGGAAGGGCTCGAAGGGCAACAGCGAGCGCGACTGCTGGCCTGCGGTGATGACCAGCGGCGTGCGGTTGCGGTAGGCGGTGAAGATGTTGCCCATGGCATGCCCCACGCCCACCGCGGAGTGGAGATTGACCAGTGCAGCATTGTTCGTGGCCTGCGCGAAGCCGTCGGCCATGCCCACCACCACCGATTCCTGCAGCCCGAGCACGTAGGAGAAATCAGCGGGAAAATCGCGGAAAAAAGTCAGTTCCGTCGATCCGGGATTTCCGAAGACATGCCGCATGCCGAGCCTGCGCAGCAGCTCCAGGGTCACTTCCCGCACACTTGCCATGACGCCCCCGCTCCGGGTGGTTTGGTTAGAATGCCCAGTCTATGACTTTAAGGGTGAGAGCGCTGTGAGCGAAACCGTCAAGCTGGGCCGTCTGGCCATCGATCCGGGACTGAAGGCATTCGTGGACAACGAGGCCCTGCCCGGAACCGGCATCGATCCACAACGTTTCTGGACCGGCCTCGAGGCCATCGTGGCCGAATTCACGCCGCGCAACCGCGCCCTGCTGGCCACCCGCGACGAACTGCAGGCCGCCATCGACGCCTGGTGGCGCGAGCACAAGGGCCAGGCCTTCAACGTGCACGCGCACACCGAGTTCCTGCGCCGCATCGGCTACCTCGCGCCCGAGCCGAAGGACGTGAAGATCGATACCGCCGGCGTCGATGCGGAGATCGCGTCGGTGGCCGGGCCGCAGCTGGTGGTGCCGGTGGACAACGCGCGCTATGCGCTCAACGCCGCCAACGCGCGCTGGGTGAGCCTGTACGACGCGCTGTACGGCACCGACGCGCTGCTGCCGCCGGAGCCGAAGCCCAGGGGTTACGACCCGGGCCGCGGCGCGCACGTGATCGAATACGGCCGGCGCGTGCTCGACGAGATCGCGCCGCTCGAGCACGGCAGCCATGCCGACGTGCTGGCCTATGCCATCGTCGACGGCCAGCTCGAAGTGAAGCTGGCCGGCGGCCGCCACGCGAGGCTGAAGGATGCCTCGCGCCTGGCCGGCTGGCGCGGTGCGCCCGCCTCGCCCTCGGCCGTGCTGCTGAAGAACCACGGCCTGCACCTGGAGATCGTGATCGACCGCGAGCACCGCATCGGCAGGAGCGATGCGGCCGGCGTGGCAGACCTCGTCATCGAGGCCGCCATCACCACCATCATGGACTGCGAGGACTCGGTGGCCGCGGTGGACGCCGCCGACAAGACGCGGGTGTATCGCAACTGGCTGGGCCTGATGAAGGGCACGCTGACCGCGACCTTCGAGAAGGCCGGCCAGACCGTCGAGCGCCGGCTCAACGACGACCGCACCTACGATACGCCCGCCGGCCGTCTCACCCTGCCCGGCCGCAGCCTGATGCTGGTGCGCAACGTCGGCCACCACATGATCACCGACGCGGTGACTTTCGACGGCGCGCCCATCTACGAGACCCTGCTCGACGCCTGCGTCACGCTGTCCATTGCGCTGCACGACGTGAAGGTCGCGCGCCGCAACAGCCGCACCGGTTCGATCTACGTGGTCAAGCCGAAGATGCACGGCCCGGAGGAAGTGGCCTTCGCCAACGAGCTGTTCGACCGCGTCGAGGACCTGCTCGGCCTGCCGCGCCACACGGTGAAGATGGGCGTGATGGACGAGGAGCGCCGCACCAGCGCCAACCTCGCCGCCTGCATCGCCGCCGCGCGCCACCGCATCGTGTTCATCAACACCGGCTTCCTCGACCGCACCGGCGACGAGATCCACACCTGCATGGAAGCCGGCCCCGTGCTGCCGAAGGAGACGGTGAAGACGCAGCCGTGGATCCGCGACTACGAGCGGCGCAACGTGCTGATCGGCCTGTCGATGGGCTTCTCCGGCCGCGCGCAGATCGGCAAGGGCATGTGGGCCATGCCGGACCGCATGGCCGACATGCTGAAGAGCAAGATCGCGCACCCCGAGGCCGGTGCCAACACCGCCTGGGTGCCCTCGCCCACCGCCGCGGCGCTGCATGCGCTGCACTACCACCGCGTCGATGTCGCCGCGGTGCAGGCCTCGCTGGCGCACGAGAAGGTGCCGGCCACCGATGCGCTGCTGACGCCGCCGCTGGCCAGCGAGCTGCCCGACCCGGACGGCATCCAGCGCGAACTCGACAACAACATCCAGGGCATCCTGGGTTACGTGGTGCGCTGGATCGACCAGGGCGTGGGCTGCTCGAAGGTGCCTGACATCAACGACATCGGCCTGATGGAGGACCGCGCCACGCTGCGCATCTCCAGCCAGCACGTGGCCAACTGGCTGCATCACGGCGTGTGCTCCGAGAGCCAGGTGCGCGAGACGCTCAGGCGCATGGCCGAGGTGGTCGACCGGCAGAACGCCGCCGACCCGAAATACCGCCCGATGGCCCGCGACCTCGAGGGCAGCATCGCCTTCCAGGCCGCCTGCGACCTGATCTTCAAGGGACGCGAGCAACCCAATGGCTACACCGAATTCATCCTGCATGCCCGCCGGCGCGAGCTGAAGAAGCGCGAGGCGCTGGGCTGACCAACGAGAGGACGAGACCATGCTGACCAAGAAGACCCTGTCCCTGGCCGACGCGAAGCAGATTGCCGCGGCCGCCGAGGCCAAGGCGGTTGCCGAAGGCTGGAACGTGGTGATCGCCATCCACGACGCCGGCGGCCACCTGATCTACCTCCAGCGCATGGACGGCACGCAGCTCGGATCGGTCGTGGTCGCGCAGGAGAAGTCGCGCACCGCGCTGCTGTTCAAGCGTCCCACCAAGATGCTCGAGGACGTGGTGCTCTCCGGCCGCGTGCACATGATGTCCCTGCCGGGCATCACCTCGGTCGAGGGCGGCCTGCCCATCGTGGTCGACGGCGAGGTGGTGGGCAGCATCGGCGTCTCGGGCGTGCAGTCCTTCCAGGACGGCCAGGTCGCCGCCGCGGGCGTGGCCGCCATCACCGGCGGCTGAGGACCCATCGGCCCGGTTGAACCGCTCCATGCTTCGGCGCACAATCACTGCCGAAGGCAAACAACGCCCAACGAACTGGGGGACACCATGAGCATCTCGGTAAGTCACGGCGTGCGATTGGCGATGGTGCTGGGAGCGGTGCCGCTGGCCGGCCTCGCCCAGGAAGCGGGTATTTCCGACGATGAGTTCGAACTTGAAGAAATCGTCGTAACCGCCCAGAAAGTCGAAGAGTCCCTTCGCGACGTTCCCCTTTCCGTCGAGGCCCTGCTGGGCGAGAAGCTCGCCGATGTGGGCATCCTCCGGCTCGACGACCTGAAGGCCTACGTGCCCAACCTCCAGATGAGCGAGACGGGCATTGCCAACAACATCTACATCCGCGGCATCGGCTCCGGCCTGAACCAGGGCTTCGAGCAGTCGGTGAGCCTGTACCAGGATGGCGTGTACCGAGGCCGCGGCCACCAGGCGCGCATGCCCTTCCTGGACCTGGCGCGGGTGGAGGTGCTGCGCGGCCCCCAGCCCATCCTGTTCGGCAAGAATGCCGTGGCCGGCGCGGTGAACATGGTGGCGGCCGAGCCCACCTCGCGCCTGCTGGCCAGCGGCCGGGTGGCGTACGACTTCGAGAACGACGAGACCACGGCCGATGCGGTGCTCTCCGGCCCCTTCTCCGAGTCCCTGCGCGGGCGCGTGGCCGTGTTCCACCGCAGGGCCGACGGCTATGTCACCAACCGCACGCTGGACGAGGGCGAACCCCGCCGCAACGACCTGGCGGGCCGCGTGACGCTGCAGGGAAACCTCGGCGATGCGCTGACGGCCACGCTGCGCCTGGAGGGCGGCAGGTTCAGGACGGACGGGCGGCAGATCGAGATCTTCGGCGAGACACCGACCGGTCCCGGCAGCCCCATCCCCGGCGTGACGTACTCGCAGGCGCTGGCCGGCGTGATCACGTCGGGGGGAGGCACGCCCCCGCCGGGCCTGCTCGAGACCGGCGGCCCGCACATCGACTACGGCAACGGCACCGCGCCGCAGAGCTACAGCGACATCGATTCGCGCGAGGCCGCGCTGACGCTGGACTACACGCTGGGCAGCGGCGCCACGTTCACCTCGCTGACGGCCTACAGCAGCTACGAGCTCGACGAGTTCTGCGACTGCGACTTCGTCGCCGCGCCGCTGATCACGGCCGGCATCGTCGAGGAGTACGAGCAGTACAGCCAGGAGCTGCGCCTCGCCTCCCCGGCGGGCGCGCCGGTACGCTGGATCGGCGGCCTGTTCTTCCAGCGCTACGAGCTGGAGGAGACCGACTACCTGGCCGTGCCGACCAACAGCATCGTGCCGCTGCTCATCGCCTCGCGGGCCGTGCCGGTGCTGGTGCCCCAGCTGCTGCAGCCGGGCGCACCCTGCGCCAGCCTCGGCTACGACCAGGCGCAGTGCGCCACCTTCGCCACCGGGCTGGTGGATGGTTTCTTCCGCGGCGCCTCGAACCCGCGAGACTTCACGCAGGACAGCTCGCTGTACTCGGCCTTCCTGCAGGCCACCATCTCGCTGAACCCGAAGTGGAGCCTGACGCTCGGCGGCCGGGTCAACCACGAGAAGAAGGACGGCACCCGCGCCACCTACCTGATCGACGCCAACGGCGACGACATCACCAACCCGATCGCGCACAACCTGTACAACCAGATCCTGGGCATCGAGCGCCACGAGCTGGCCGGTTCGCGCAAGGAGACCAACTTCTCGCCGCTGGTGAACCTGCAGTACCGCTACTCGGACCGTTCGATGGCATACCTGTCGGCCTCGCGCGGCTACAAGGCCGGCGGCTTCGATGCGCGCTCCAACCGCGCCACCAAGACGGTGGGCACCAGCCAGGTGCAGGCCTTCGAGTTCGAGGACGAGCGCGCCACCACCTTCGAGTTCGGCCTGAAGACCGCGGTCGGGCCGCGGGCCGAGCTGAACCTGGCCGCGTTCTTCACCGACTACAAGGACCTGCAGACCACGGCCTTCGACGGCCGCATCGGCTTCAACGTCGACAACGGCAGCGCCGAGGTGCGCGGCGTGGAACTGGAGGGCCGCTGGCGCCCCTTCGGCGGCCGCCTGCTGCTCGAGGCCTCCGCGGCGCTGCTGGACTTCGAGTGGACCGACTACGAGGGACAGTGCTACTTCGACCTGATCGGCACCAGTGCCTGTGATGCCGGCGGCAACGCGCAGTACGCCGGCATGGACAACCAGTTCGCGCCCACCTACAGCGGCGTGGTGTCGGCCGAGTACGGCTGGAACGTCGGCAACCTGAGAGTGCGCGCCGCGGCCGACATGACCTTCACCGACGACTACCTGCAGTCGCTGAACCTCGATCCGGTGCTGGTGCAGAAGGGCTTCGCCAAGTTCAACGCCCGGCTGTCGGTCGGGGACCTCGGCGAGCGCTGGGAGCTGGCGCTGGTCGGCCGCAACCTCACCGACAAGACCACCGTGAGCTACGCGGCCGACACGCCGCTGGCCTCCACGCTGTTCCAGGCGCGCAGCTACTACGGCTTCGTCGATCCGCCGCGCGCCATCGCGGTCGAGGCGCGCCTGCGCTTCTGAACCGCGGCGGGGCCGGCGTCAGGCCTTCAGGGTGATCCGGGCGCCGCTCTCGTCGTCCATGAACTCGGTGTCGCTGAGCTTGTGCAGCCGCTCGCCGGTCTTCAGGTCCCAGCGGCGGTTGACCTCCGTCGGCCGGCCCTTGGGCCGCCCGTCCCGGCCGATGGTGCGCGCATACGTGATCCGCTCGATCACCTCGCAGGGCTTGCCGTCCTCGTTGACGGCGGGATAGCGGAACAGCTCTTCGGTGTATTTCTTTTCCATGGGCTGGCGCAAGGCGAATCCGGCAGGCGGCAGGCCGGCCGGCACGCTATTACGCCCCGGAGCGGCGCGCAAGGGCTTGCCGGTACGCCGACTGCACGCGCAGGAAGCCGCGGCGAAGCTGTGCCGCCGCCTCCGCCGGCATGGCGTCCAGCACCTCGTCCGCATCCACGGGCTTCACGTCGCCGCGCCAGGCGAAGGCCACGCGGTTGCTCTGCCGCAGTTCCTCCACCAGCAGTGCGCGGCCGCCGAAGGCCTCGCGCAGCCGGCCGAAATGCGCGGCGTGGTCGTCGCAGTAGAGATTGGTGGCGAGCACCCCGCCCTCGGCAAGCGCGTCGTGGCAGGCCTTCTGGAAGGCCGGCGTGCCGAGCGCCGGCGGAATGCCCTGCGCGTCGTAGGCATCCACCAGCATCAGGTCGTAGCGGCCGGGGTGCTGCGGCAGGAATTCGGCGGCGTCGGCGAGCCGCACGGTGAAGCGTTCGTCGTCCGGCGGCACGTGGAACCGCCCGCGCAGTTCCAGCACCTCGGGGCTGATCTCCAGTGCCTCGATCTGGAGCTGCGGAAAGTGGCGGTACAGGAACTTGGCCTGCGAGCCGCCGCCCAGGCCGATGATGCCCACCCGCCGCGGCGCGGGCCGCCACAGCAGCGCCGCCAGCATGGTGCGCGTGTAGTCCACCACCAGCAGGTCGGGCGCGGTGCGCCGCATGCGGCTCTGTGCCACGCCGTGCGCGAAGCGCAGGTCCACCGTGCCGGCCGGGCCGGCGGTCACGTATGCGCCCGCGCTGTGCCGGCCGCCCAGCCAGCGGGGCAACCACTGCCGCCAGTTCAGGCCCATGCCGGATCAGTCGGGTTCTTGCCGCGGGAGCGCACGCCGGAATGATAGTGTCTCGCCTCCCGCGCTGCCCGACGGGCAATCAACGGCCTGCGTGAAACCGTAGGATCGCTCCGGCAGGCGGGAGTGGCGCCGGTGAGTGTCCTCGCCATGACTGCTGGCGCATCCTGTCGTCGCAGGTGGATGAATCTTCCTAGCTGAAGCATCCCCCCGCAAGCTGAACCCAGCCTGGCTCACGCCGGCTGGGTTCAGTCTTGATGGGGACGGCGAAGCGCGCTACTTGCCCGGCCCGGAACCGGCGCCGCCCTCGCCCGACGGCGGCGTGAAGAGCCCGATGGGAAACTGCGCCACGTTGCTGCTGCCTTCCAGCGCGCTGATCTTGCTGACGCCCTGCTTGCGCACCTCGTCGATGCGCAGCACCGAATGCATGGGCAGCATGGTGCACTTCACCCCGGCGAACTCGCTCTTGATGCGTTCCTCGCCCGGATCGAGCACCACGCTCGAGCGCTGGCCGAAGACCAGTTCCTCCACTTCGATGAAGCCGAACAGGCGGCCCTGCGCCACCTTGCGGGCGTAGATCTCGTAGACCTTGCCCTGGTTCACGAACAGGATCTTGAAAATGGTGCTCGGTGCCATACGCTCATCTGCGGAAAGCGCCCTTCATACACGCATACCCGGCGGGATGCCAGCGGGCCGGTCACGCCGCGCGGGAGAGGATGGGGGCTCCCGGGCAGGATTCAACGCTCCGCGGCGAGCTGCACGGGAACCTGTATCTCGTCGCGTCCGCGTCGCACGGTCAACGTGATGCGCTCGCCGGGGTTGGTCCGGTCGAGTGCGTCGAAGAGGTCCTCCACGTCCTCGGTGCGCCGCTCGCCCACGGCGAGGATCACGTCGCCGACGGTGACATTGTCGAAGCGGTCGATGCTGGCGCCCTTCAGGCCGGCCTGCGCGGCCGGCGATCCCGGCTCCACGGCCAGCACGAACACGCCCTGCACGTTGTAGCGGCGGGACAGCGCCGCGTTGATCTGCGACTCCACACGGATGCCCAGCGAGGGGCGCGTGTAGCGCCCGGTGGCGATCAGCCGCGGCACCACGCGGTTCACCGTGTCCACCGGCACGGCGAAGCCGATGCCGGCGTAGGCGCCCGAGGGGCTGAAGATGGCGGTGTTGACGCCGATCAGCCGCCCGGCCGAGTCGAGCAGCGGACCACCCGAATTGCCCGGGTTGATGGCCGCGTCCGTCTGGATCAGGTCGCGGATCGACAGGCCGCTGTCGGTGGGCAGCTCGCGGTTCAGTGCCGAGACGATGCCCTTGGTCAGCGTCCAGTCGAGGCCGAAGGGATTGCCCACGGCATATACCGTCTGCCCGACCTTCAGGTCCTCGCTGGTGCCGATGGGCAGCGGCGGCGGATGGTCGTTGCCGGTGCGGATGCGCAGTACGGCGAGGTCGTGGTAGGGACTGGTGCCCACCAGTTCCGCGTCGAAGGAACGGCCGTCGGCCAGCCGCACCTGGGCGCCCGACGCGCCCTGGATCACGTGGTTGTTGGTGACCACGTGGCCGGCCTCGTCCCAGATGAAGCCCGAACCGGTGCCGCGCGGCACCTGCAGCGGGTTCCTCGTCCAGAAGTCCACCACGCGCTGGGTGGTGGCGATGTACACCACCGACAGGCGCGAGCGCTCGAACAGGTCGATGGTGGCCTGCTCTTCGGCGGACAGCGGGCCGCGCGGGGTGGGCGTGCGCGCCGTGCCGCTGCCGGAGGGCTGGGCGGACTCGGTCCGCCAGCAGGCCACGAGGAGGACGAGCAGGCCCACCGCCAGGAGGGCCAGGGGGGTCGTGCGGGGTTTCATGGGCGCAATCCTGCAGCGCCCTGCCGCCGCATTCAACCGGACGGACGCCCCTGGGGCGTCAGGGGCCCGCCGGCATACGCAGGAAGAGACCGCAGAATTGCGAGGCCGCGGCTCAGAGAATGCCA
>QGUX01000138.1 GCA_003242275.1 Pseudomonadota bacterium
CCTGGACCAGAACCGCGGGAAGGCCGAGGCAGTGCGGCAGGGACTTCTCGACGCCTGCCGGCGCGGGGCGAAGTACGCCGGTTTCTGGGACGCGGACCTCGCCACGCCGCTCGACGAGCTGCCCGGTTTTGTTGCACTGCTGGACGAGAAGCCGCATCTGGAAATGGTGTTCGGTTCTCGCGTGAAGCTGCTGGGAAGATTCATCCACCGCAAGACGGCCCGGCACTACTTCGGTCGTGGATTCGCCACTCTGGCGGCTTTGGCTCTGGGCCTGCCGCTCTACGACACCCAGTGCGGCGCAAAGTTGTTCCGTGTGTCGCCGCGCTTCGAAGGACTGCTGCAGGATCGGTTCATCGGCGGCTGGATCTTCGATTGCGAGATCGTGGCCCGGGCGATTCGCTCGCGCCGTGGCACGTCGCTACCTCCGGTACGCGATGTCATCTACGAACACCCTCTGACGGCGTGGCGCGACGTCGATGGATCAAAGGTTTCGGCATTGGACATTCCCTTCGTCGCATGTTCGCTGGCGCGCATCTATTGGAGGTACCTGAGATGACCGCGCAGGGCGCGCCCACGAAGTGGAACGGCATGACCCGGATGTTGCTCGTCAAGATCGCGCTCGCCGTGGTGTTGCTGGCCGCCGTCGCCGCGGCGGTGACGCGCGGCTATGACCTCTTCGGTCTCGTGCAGCAGATCCTTTCGCTGGTCCGCCAAGCTGGACCAACCGGATTCTTCGTCGCCATGGCCCTGCTACCCGCCATGGGAGTGCCCCAAACTTTCTTCAACCTTGCCGCAGGTCCCGTCTTCGCACCGCAGCTCGGCATGCCGGTCGTATTGTTTCTGTCAGCCGCCGCCATCGGCACCAACATTGCCGTGACTTACCTGTTGGCGCGCAAGACCTTGCGTCCGCTACTCCAGAAGCTCCTCGCGCGCACCGGCTACACCCTACCTCCCGTCAGCCCGGGAAACACAAACGACCTGATCGTGCTCTTTCGAGTTACGCCGGGAATTCCCTTTCCGGTCCAGAACTATTTGCTGGGCCTGGCGGGGGTTCCCTTTGCTCCGTACCTGACGATCTCCTGCCTCATTGCCTTCCCGCTGAACGCTGGCGTAATCCTGTTTGGAGAGGCGCTGCTGAATGGACGCGGCGGTGCAGCATTGCTGGGCGTGTTGCTGCTGCTGGCTGCACTCACGATCATCCGCATGGTGCGCAGGAAGTACCTGCGACGTGCAGTCGACGGACCGGCGCAGGCTGCCGCGCCGTCAGCGGCGGCAGAGACTGAAGATCGTCAGACCCGCCAGCCTGTTGACCGGGAACAGCAGTCTGCGCTCCGCGCCATGAATTCCGGTGAGCAGTGAGTTCAACCAGCGAGGATAAGGAGCGAGGCTGCTGCGCGGCTCGAGCAGCGAACGTGTCATCATCAGCCGCTGCGCGACACGCACGGCGGCCACGATGGGAAGCAGGCTGCCGAAGAAATATCGCGACCGAACGGGCTCGAGCCCTGCCGCCCGCACGACGCGCTCGAGCGAGCGCACGGTATAGCGCCGCCGGTGCTCCAGGAACACGTCATGGCCGGACCAAAGGCATTGGAACGCCGGCACGGTGATCACCACCCTGCCGGAGGAAGGCATTGTCGCCGTGACCTCGCGCAGCAGGCCGACGTCGTCGTCCACGTGCTCCAGCACGTCCATCATGAGAATCAGGTCCTGGGAAACGCGCCCCAGCGACCTGACGAAGCGGATCGGCCTGCCGCCATGGCTTTCCTCCCGCTCTGCCTCGTAGAAAGGATCGAAGCAGACGGCGGCCCCACAAATGCCGTTGTCCAGCAGTTGCCTGGAGAAGATGCCCGAGCCGGCGCCCACGTCCAGCACCTCCCCGGCGGTAATACCGCCGAGGAAGGCCCGCAGGGCTCTTCCCTTGGCCATGTAATACCAGTGACCGCCGGCGGCTTCCCCCAGCAGCTGCTCTTCTTTTATGTCCACCCTCGGAAGTGTATGCGAGCCTGCCCGTGGGAGTCCGGCACTGGCCGGCGCCTGAGGCCGCCCCGGTACCGACGGGCGCCCCCCGGGGGGGAGGGAGGGGCGGCGCCACCCCCAATCTGCGAGCCCAATCACGCCCCCGATGCGGCCGCCCATGCCACCATCGCTGAGGATTTGACAGTTGCGCCCCCCGGCCTTTGACTACACGTTTGGCTGTTGACGTAATCCGGAACACCCCCCTTACCAGAACGAGATGAGCGAAACTGTCTCCATCCCCAACCTGCGCACAATGGGCGCTTCCGCCACGGGCTCCGGCCTGACCGGCCTGCCCCAGCGCCTGGTCCAGGACGGGGTGATCTCCGAAGCCGACGCCCGCGCCGCCCTGGCGGCCGCCAAGGAGAAGAAGTCGCACTTCGTCACCCAGCTGGTGGGCTCGGGCGCCGCCAGCGCCCGTGACATCGCCCTCGCCGCCTCCTCCGAGTTCGGCGTGCCGCTGTTCGACCTCGACGCGCTGGTACTGGACACCGAGGTCACCCGGCTGGTCTCCGAGAAGCTGCTGGCCAAGCACCGCGTGCTGCCCATGTTCAGGCGCGGCAAGCGCCTGTTCCTGGGCGTGTCGGACCCCACTGACCTGCACGCCATCGACGAGATCAAGTTCCAGACCAGCATGGGCGTCGACGCCATCGTGGTCGAGGACGACAAGCTGCAGAAGCTGGTCGACAAGGCCATCGAGAGCGCCGAGTCCACCGCCATGCCCGACCTGGGCGAGGACGAGGGCCTGGAGCTGGAGGGGCTCGAGGTCAGCGGCGGTGACGAGCTCGACGCCGACGCGGTCAGCCGCGACGACGTCGAGGACGCCCCCATCGTCCGCTACGTCAACAAGCTGCTGCTGGACGCCATCCGCAAGGGCGCCTCGGACATCCACTTCGAGCCCTACGAGAAGATGTACCGCGTACGGTACCGCGTCGACGGCGTGCTCAAGGAGGTGGCCAACCCGCCGGTGCAGCTCGCCGGCAAGCTGGCGGCGCGCCTGAAGGTGATGAGCCGCCTGGACATCGCCGAGCGGCGCGTGCCGCAGGACGGCCGCATCAAGATGCGCCTGTCGAAGACGCGCGCCATCGATTTCCGCGTCAGCACCTGTCCGACGCTGTTCGGCGAGAAGATCGTGATGCGTATCCTCGATCCCAGCTCCGCCATGCTGGGCATCGATGCGCTGGGCTACGAGCCCTTCCAGAAGGAGATCTACCTCAAGTACCTGGCCAAGCCGCAGGGCATGATCCTGGTGACCGGCCCCACCGGCTCGGGCAAGACCGTGTCGCTGTACACGGGCCTGAACATCCTCAACAAGGAAGACATCAACATCTCCACCGCCGAGGACCCGGCGGAAATCAACCTGCCCGGCATCAACCAGGTCAACGTGAACAACAAGGTGGGCCTGACGTTCGCCGCCGCGCTGCGCGCCTTCCTGCGCCAGGACCCGGACGTGGTGATGGTGGGCGAGATCCGCGACCTGGAGACCGCCGAGATCGCCATCAAGGCGGCGCAGACCGGCCACCTTGTGCTCTCCACCCTGCACACCAACGACGCGCCGCAGACGCTGACGCGACTGGTGGACATGGGCGTGAAGCCCTACGCCATCGCCACCTCGGTGAGCCTGATCATCGCGCAGCGCCTGGCGCGCCGCCTGTGCCCGAACTGCAAGGTGCCCATGGACGTGCCGCGGGAGGCCCTGCTGAAGGAAGGCTTTCCCGAGGAGATGGTCGAGAAGGGCCTCAGGCTGTTCGGCCCCAAGGGTTGCCAGAACTGCACCGACGGCTACAAGGGGCGACTGGGCATCTACCAGGTCATGCCGGTCACCGAGGCCATCGGCCGCATCATCATGAGCGGCGGCAACGCCATGGACATCGCCGACCAGGCGCGCAAGGAAGGCGTCTGGGACCTCAGGCGCTCGGGCCTGCAGAAGGTGGCCGATGGCCTGACCAGCCTCGAAGAAATCAACAGCGTGACGATCGACTAAGGGAAACCCATGGCGCATTCCTCCTCAGCCATTCGCGAGGTCAAGCGCGACATCCCCTTCCTGTGGGAAGGCAAGGACAGGCGCGGCAAGGTGGTGAAGGGCAAGACGCTGGCCAAGGACGAGGTCGCGCTGCGCGCGATGCTGCGCCAGCAGGGTGTCGCCCCGAGTCGCATCAAGAAGCAGGCCGTGCGCACCGGCGGCAAGATCAGGCCCGGCGACATCGCCGTGTTCAGCCGCCAGCTGGCCACCATGATGGCCGCGGGCATCCCGCTGGTGCAGTCCTTCGACATCGTCGGCGCGGGCCACGAGAACCCCGCGATGCAGAAGCTGATCCTCGACATCAAGGCCGACGTCGAGAGCGGCATGTCGCTGCACGAGGCGCTGGGCAAGCGGCCGCTGTACTTCGACGACCTGTTCGTGAACCTGGTGGAGGCCGGCGAGCAGGCCGGTGCGCTCGAGACGCTGCTCGACAAGATCGCCACCTACAAGGAGAAGACCGAGGCCCTGAAGGCCAAGGTCAAGAAGGCGCTGTTCTACCCGGCCGCGGTGCTGGTGGTGGCCATCATCGTCACCATCATCCTGTTGATCTTCGTGATCCCGCAGTTCGAGGACCTGTTCAAGGGCTTCGGCGCCGACCTGCCGGCGTTCACGCAGATGGTCATCAACATGTCCAAGTTCGTGCAGAGCAAGGGCATCATCCTGGCCCTGGTCATCGGCGCGGGCGTGGCGGTGTTCATGTACTTCCACAAGCGCTCGCGCAGGTTCCGCGAAGTGCTCGACCGGTTGACGCTGAGGCTGCCGGTGATCGGCCCCATCATGCACAAGTCGGCCATCGCCCGCTTCGCGCGCACGCTGTCGACCATGTTCGCCGCCGGCGTGCCGCTGGTGGAGGCCATGGACTCGGTGGCCGGCGCCACCGGCAACATCGTGTACGAGAATGCCACGCTGGCCATCCGCGACGAGGTGGCCACCGGCACGCGCCTGCAGCGCGCCATGGAGAACACCGGCCTGTTCCCCAACATGGTGATCCAGATGATCGCCGTGGGCGAGGAGTCCGGCGCCCTGGACGAGATGTCCGGCAAGGTGGCCGGCTTCTACGAGGCCGAGGTGGACAACGCGGTCGACTCCATGTCGAGCCTGCTCGAGCCGCTGATCATGGCCATCCTGGGTGTGCTGGTCGGCGGCCTCGTGATCGCCATGTACCTGCCGATCTTCAAGCTGGGCGCGGTGGTGTAAGCCCCGCCCTCCCGCCCAGGCCGTGATCGAGCTGCTGTCCCAATCGATGCCCGTGTTCGCGGGCATCGTGTTCGTCTTCGGCCTGGTGGTGGGCAGCTTCCTGAACGTGGTGATCCACCGCGTGCCGGTGATGCTGGAGCGCGCCTGGCGGCGCGAGTGCCTGTCGCTGGACGGCCAGGAGCCGCCGGCCGAGCCGCGCTACAACCTCGTGGTGCCGCGCTCGGCCTGCCCGGGCTGCAAGGCGCCCATCCGCGCGCACCACAACATCCCGGTGGTGAGCTGGCTGGTGCTCAAGGGGCGCTGCGCCAGTTGCGGCCAGCGCATCAGTCCGCGCTACCCCGTGGTCGAGCTGCTCACGGCGCTGCTGTCGGCGGCGGTGGCGGTGAAGTTCGGCTTCTCCTGGACCACCGCGGCCGGGCTGGTGCTGACCTGGTTCCTGGTGGCGCTGGCCTTCATCGACATCGACACGCAGCTGCTGCCCGACAACCTGACGCTGCCGCTGCTGTGGCTCGGCCTGCTGCTGGCGCTGGTGCTGCCCCATGAGGGCGGACGGCTGCCGGTGGATCTCTCCTCCGCCGTGACCGGGGCCATCGCCGGCTACCTGTCGCTGTGGTGCATGTACCACCTGTTCCGCCTGGTGACCGGCAAGGAAGGCATGGGCTACGGCGACTTCAAGCTGCTCGCGGCGCTGGGCGCATGGCTGGGCTGGCAGATGCTGCTGCCCATCCTGATCGGCGCCGCCGGCGTGGGCGCGGTGGTGGGCATCGTGGCCATCGTGGCCAGGGCGCGCGAGAAGGGCGTGCCCATGGCCTTCGGGCCGTACCTCGCGGCGGCGGGCTGGCTGGCCCTGATGTTCGGGCCGGAGCTTGTGGCGACCTGGTTCGGCCATTACGCTGCTCCCCGCTGAAGGAGCATTCCACCACCATGGCAGGCAGGCGGCCGTCCGGGCCGCGGAAGGTATTGCGCATCGCGCTCACGGGCGGCATCGCCAGCGGCAAGAGCACGGTGGCGCGCCTGTTCACCACGCTGGGCGCGAAGCTGATCGACACCGACCAGGTCGCGCGCGACATCGTGGTGCCGCCCTCCCCCGTGCTCGACCGCATCGTGGCGCGCTTCGGGCCGTCCGTGCTCGCGGCCGACGGCACGCTGGACCGCGCCGCGCTGCGCCGGATCGTGTTCCAGGACGAGGCCGCGCGGCGCGACCTCGAGGCCATCATGCATCCGGCCATCCGGGCCGAAACCGACCGCCGCTCGGCGGAGGCCGGCGGGCCCTACCAGCTCATCGCCATCCCGCTGCTGGTCGAGACCGGCACGGCCGGCCAGTACGACCGGGTGCTGCTGGTCGATGCGTCGCCGGAGACGCAGCGCATGCGGCTGATGCTGCGCGATGGCATGACGGCCGAGGCGGCCGGGCGCATGCTGGCCGCGCAGGCCTCGCGCGAGGCGCGCCGCGCCATCGCCCACGACATCATCGACAACGACGGCGACGTGGCGGCGCTGGCCCCGCAGGTGGAGGCGCTGCACCGGCGCTACCTGGCGCTGGCCGCGACATCTTGACGGGGCGCGCGTACGGGCGAATGCTCGGCACAATCCGCCTGGCGACAGGGTCGCACCTCGGCGACAGTGCGAGTCCACGCGCGTTTATGCAAAATAGCCCGATGACCCAGCATCACGCCGTCGCGGAGCGGCCCGAAACCGCCCCCGGCGCCGCCGCCGCCCCGCTGATCTACGAGCAGCCGCTCAACGAGCGGATGCGCACCTTCCTGCGCCTGGACTACCTGTACAACCAGGCCCTCTACCACAACGAGAAGGCCAGCCAGTGGGGCAGCCGCGCGGCGGTGGCCAGCCTGATCGACATCCTCGCCATCCTCTCGCGCGGCGACGTGCGCGCCGAGGTGCTGAAGGAAATCGAGCGGCACCTGGCGCAGCTGGAGAGCTTCGCCAACAAGCCGGGCGTGGACGCGGCGCGCCTGAAGGCGCTGATCAACAACCTGACGCGCCTGCGCTCGGCGCTGTCGGCGGCCGGCAGCTCCTTCCTGCAGCCGCTGCGCGACTCGGAATTCCTGGCGGCGATCAAGCACCGCAGCAACATCCCCGGCGGCACCTGCGAGTTCGACCTGCCGGACTACTTCTACTGGCTGAACCAGGACGCGGCCAGCCGCACGCAGGCCTTCAACGAATGGCTGGCGCTGCTCAGGCCGCTGTGCGACGCGGTGGCCGAGGTGCTGTGGCTCACGCGCCAGAACGGGCGCGCGCGCAAGGAGGTGGCCACGGCCGGCACGTTCGCGATGAACTTCGACCGCGAGACGCCGCTGCAGCTGGTGCGCATCGTGCTGCCGCTCGACACCGGCCTGTATCCGGAGATCAGCGCCAGCCACCACCGCTGCAGCGTGCGCTTCCTGCGCTGGAACGGCCTCGCCACGCGGCCCACGCAGACCGACGAGGACGTTCCCTTCACGCTCATCACCTGCTGATGGACCCTTCTCCCCCGAAGGTCCGCTGCCCGACCTGCCAGCGGGAGCTGGCGTGGTCGGAGGAATTCCCGTACCGGCCGTTCTGCAGCCAGCGGTGCAAGATGGTGGACCTGGGTGCCTGGCTGGCGGAGGAACGGCGGCTGCCGGGGGAGCCGGTGGACCGGCTCTCGGGCGGGGACGAGGAGAAATCCTAGAGCTTGATGCGGCCGCCGCCCGGCGGCACGCCCAGCCCGCCCCCCAGGCCCGCGCCCGCCTCGGGCACCACGATGCGCGACTGGGCCTCGCGGCGCATCTCGCGCGCCTCCTCGATGGCCTGGTTGAGCGCCTCCTGCACGGCGCGCGGGAACTTCTCGATGGCTTCCTCGAGGCTGGCGGCCTCGATCTCGAAGCCCAGCGGCAGGATGCCGCCCGGCGTCAGCAGCTGCGTCTGGCCGCTGTAGAGCACCGGCCGGGACTCATCGGGCTCGCCGTTCACCTTGACCGGGCGCAGCCGGCGGATGGTGCCTGCGGCACGGTCGGTGAACACGTCCTCCTGGTAGAGGCCGGCCGTGTCGAAGCGGATCTCGGGCAGTTGGGGATCTGTACTCATCGGCCTAGTGTAACCCCCGCGAGCGCGGCGCGCAGGGGCGCGACCATGGGCAGGTCGGCCTCCAGCAGCCCGCAGCCGGCCAGCGCCTCGGGGCGGAGCCAGCGCAACGCCTGGCCGTCGAGGCCGCGCGGCTCGCCGGAGAAGTCCGTCACCAGCCAGAGCAGGATCTCGACGTGACGCTCGGGGTATTCGTGCGGGAAGGCGCCCAGCGACACGGTGGACAGGGGCACCACGCCCAGCTCCTCGGCCAGCTCGCGCCGCAGCGCCTCCTCGGGCGACTCGTTGTCCTCGATCTTGCCGCCCGGGAACTCCCAGGCCCCCTCGCGCCACTTGCCCGGCGGACGCTGCGCGACGAGCAGCTCGGGCCCGTCGGGCCCGCTGCGCGCCAGCGCCGCGGCCACTACGCGGACAGGGCGCCGTGGCACTGCTTGTATTTCTTGCCCGAGCCGCAGGGACAGGGCTCGTTGCGGCCGATCTTGCGGTCGCCGCGCACGTAGGGAATGTGCGGCGCGGGGCCGGCGCCCTGCGCGATCCGCGGCCCGCCGGCCGGCGCCGCGGCGGCCGGCTGCGCCTCCGGCTCCGGTTCCGGCGGCTGCAGCGCGGAGACTTCCGCGTGCTGCGCCTGCAGCGCGCGCATCAGCCGCTCGCGCCGTACGGCCTCCTCGCGCTCGATCTGCGCCTGGTCGCGCACCTCGACGCTGATGCGCGAGAGCAGCGAGGC
>QGUX01000139.1 GCA_003242275.1 Pseudomonadota bacterium
CTATTTTTTTTTGTTCTAGGCGAAGGGGGGATTCGCGATTTTGTTAGGTTTCCTGGGCTGGGGGATGTGTATAAGAGACCGCCACTACGCCGACTGGCTGGCCGCCGGCATCCACATCGTCACGCCGAACAAGAAGGCCAACAGTGCCAGCATGCAGTACATGGAGGCGCTGCGCGCCGCGCGCCGGCAGGGCGCCTCGCATTACCTCTACGAGGGCACCGTGGGCGCGGGCCTGCCCATCATCCAGACGCTGCGCGACCTGCGCGAGACCGGCGACCAGGTGCACAGCATCGAGGGCATCTTCTCCGGCACGCTGGCCTACCTGTTCAATGTCTACGACGGCAGCGTGCCGTTCTCGGCCATCGTGCGCGAGGCCAGGCAGCTCGGCTACACCGAACCGGACCCGCGCGACGACCTCTCGGGCATCGACGTGGCGCGCAAGCTGATCATCCTGGCGCGCGAGATGGGCCTGAGGCTCGAGCTCTCCGACGTGAAGGTGGAGAGCCTGGTGCCCCCGGAGCTGGCCTCGGGCAGCATCGAGGAGTTCCTCGACGGCCTGTCGCGCCACGACGAGGCCATGAAGAAGCGCTACGAGGCCGCCCGCAGGGCCGGCAAGGTGCTGCGCTTCGTCGGCCGCGTCACCGCGGAAGGGGAAGCCACCGTGGGCGTGGTCGAGCTCGACGCGAAGCACGCCTTTGCCAACATCGCCCTGACCGACAATGTGGTGCGTTTCGCCACGGCGCGCTACAACAAGAACCCGCTGATCGTGCAGGGGCCGGGGGCCGGCCCCGAAGTCACGGCCGGCGGCGTGTTCGCCGACCTGTTGCGGCTTTCAGCCTACCTTGGAGCCCGGCTGTGACGACTCCCACCCGCGTAACCGCCTTCGCCCCCGGATCGGTCGCCAACGTGGCGATCGGCTTCGACATCCTCGGATTCTCGGTGGATTCGGTGGGCGACCGTGTCACGCTGACGCGCACCGGGCGCCCCGGCGTGAACATCACCTCCATCACCGGCGTGGTCCAGGACCTGCCGCTGGATGCCGGGCGCAACACCGCCGGCCAGGCGCTGCTGGCCATGCTGCGCTACCGTCCGCAGGACTTCGGCTTCGACGTGCAGATCGAGAAGGGCATCCCGCTGGCCTCGGGCCTGGGGGGCTCGGCTGCCTCGGCGGTGGCGGCGGTGGTCGCGGCCAATGCCATGTTCGAGGAGCCGCTGACGCGCATCGAGCTGCTGAAGGTGGCGATGGAAGGCGAGGCCGTGGCCAGCGGCTCGCGCCATGCCGACAACATCGCGCCATCGCTGTTCGGCGGCCTGGTGCTCACCGTGGGCATCGACGAGCCGCGCGTGAAGCAGATCCCGGTGCCGCAGCAGATCCACGCCGTGATCGTGCATCCGCACCTGCAGGTCTCCACCAAGCAGGCGCGCGCCATCCTGTCGGGCACGGTGAACATGTCCGACTTCGTGTGGCAGACCGCCAACCTGGCAGGATTCATCTCGGGCTGCTATACCAACGACCTCGACCTGATCCGGGCCTCGCTGGAGGACGTCATCATCGAGAAGCAGCGCCAGGTGCTGATCCCGGGCTTCCAGCAGGTGCGCTCGGCGGCGCTGTCGGCCGGCGCGCTGGGCTGCTCGATCTCCGGCGCCGGCCCGACGCTGTTCGCACTGTGCCTGGAGCAGGACGCCGGCGCCGTGCGCGCCGCAATGGAGGAAGCCTTCTCGAAGCAGGGCATCGACACCGACAAGTGGATCGTGTCGGTGCAGTCCGGCGGCGCCCACGTGGTAAGCAGCTCATGAAGTTCCACAGCACCCGCGGCAGGTCGCCGGAAGTCAGCTTCAGCGAGGCGTTGCTGGCGGGCCTGGCGCCCGATGGCGGACTGTACGTTCCCGGCCAGTGGCCGGAGCTCCCGCACCTCGCGCCGGCGCCGCTGCCCGAGCTCGGCCGCGCGCTGATCGGTGCCTTCGCGGCCGATGACGCCCTGGCGGCCGAGCTCCCTGCCATCACGGCCGACGCCTTCAATTTCCCGGCGCCGCTGAAGCCGCTCGGGGATTCCGGGCGCCTCGCGGTGCTGGAGCTGTTCCACGGCCCCACTGCGGCCTTCAAGGACTTCGGCGCCCGTTTCCTCGCCGCCGCGCTGGAGCGCATCCCGCGGCCGGGCGGCCGGCCGCTGCGCATCCTGGTGGCCACCTCCGGCGACACCGGCGGGGCCGTGGCTGCGGCTTTCCATCGCCGGCCGGGCATCGAGGTGGTGGTGCTGTTCCCGAAGGGACTGGTGTCGCCCACGCAGCAGCAGCAGCTCACCTGCTGGGGCGACAACGTCACCAGCCTGGCCGTACGCGGCAGCTTCGACGACTGCCAGCGGCTGGTGAAGGAAGCCTTCGTCGACCCGGACATGCGCGCGCGGGCGCAGATGTCCTCGGCCAACAGCATCAACCTGGGGCGGCTGCTGCCGCAGGCCGTGTACTACGCCGCCAGCAGCCTCGAGGTCCTCGCCAGGACCGGCCGCAAGGCTTCCTACATCATTCCCAGCGGCAACCTCGGCAATGCCGCCGCCTGCGTCTGGGCGCGGCGCATGGGGCTGCCCATCGACCGCATCGTGCTGGCCCACAATGCCAACCTGACCGTGCCCGAGTTCCTGCAGAGCGGGCAGCTCAGGCCCCGTCCCAGCGTCGCCACGCTGGCCTCCGCGATGGACGTGGGAAATCCCAGCAACCTGGAGCGGCTGCTGGACATGTTCCCGGCGCCGGGCGAGCTGGCCGGCCAGGTCAGCGCCGACTGGGTGGACGACGAGGCCATCCGGGCGCGCATCCGCACGGATTTCGCCGCGCTCGGCGAAACCTGGTGCCCGCACACGGCCACCGCGGCCGAGGTGTACGCGCGACTTCCCGCCGCCGAACGCGAGGGCCGGCACTGGGTGCTGGTCGCCACCGCCCACCCGGCCAAGTTCCGCGAGATCGTGGAGCCGCTGGTCGGCAAGGTCACGGTTCCGGATAACCTCAAGCGGTTGTACGATCTTCCGTCGCACTTCACCGAGATCAATCCCACACTGAGCGACCTTGCGCATGCCGTCGGCGGTTGAGGACGCGCTGAAGCGGATCGATACTCCCCAGAACCGGCTCATCCTGACCATCGTTGCGGCGATCATCCTGGTCGCGCTGGTCGTCTACGTGGTGAGGGCGCTGCGCGTGCGCGCGGCCAGGAAGCGCCTGCACGAGAACATCGTGTCGGTCAGCATCGAGTACCTGCAGAACGTGCTGGTGCCCGACGGCATGGGTTCCTCCATGCACGTGGACTACCTGCTGCTGACCTCGCGCGGCGTGGTGGTGATCGACCTGCGTGACCAGCGCGGCAACATCTTCGGTGGCGACCAGATGACGCAGTGGACCGTGATGAACGGTCCGCACCGCACCACGTTCCAGAACCCGCAGCACGCGCTGTACGACCGTGTCGCGGCCGTGCGCGCGCTGGCCGGCGAGTTGCCGGTGGAGGGGCGCATCGTGTTCACGCGCAGCGCGCGCTTCCCCAAGGGCCTGCCGCGCTGGACGCTGATGGTGGACTCGCTGCGCGCCGAGTTCCCGCCGGTGGCCTCGGATGCCGCGCGCGAATGGCTGGAGCGCTTCCGCGGCGAATGGCAGGCGATCGCGGCGTCCGTGGCGCCGTCGCCGCTGCGCCGGGAGCGCGGCTTCCTCGCCGAGGTCTTCAACGCGCCGCTGTTCTGAAGGCGGGGGCCATGGAATGCTGCCCGCCGGTCCGTCACGGCAGGGCGAAGAAGCGCACCGCCGTCCCGGTGGTCGACGCCGCCAGCACTTCCAGCGGCTCGCCGCGCGCCCCGGCCACCACCCGCGCCACCTCGGGCAGGAAGGCGGGCTCGTTGCGCCGCGTGGGCGGCGCGGGCTTCAGGCTCCGCGGCAGCAGGTAGGGCGCGTCCGTCTCGATCATCAGCCGGTCGGCCGGGATGCGCGCCACCAGCGGCAGCAGGTGGCGGCCGCGGCGCTCGTCGCAGATCCAGCCGGTGATGCCGATGTACAGCCCGGCCGTGAGGCACTCGTCGAGCTCATGGGCCTGGCCGGTGAAGCAGTGCGCCACCGCGGCCCTGAGATGGGGCAGGTAGTCACGCAGCACGGCCATGAAGTCCTGGTGCGCGTCACGCTGGTGCAGGAACACCGGCAGGCCGGTCTCCACCGCGATCTCCAGCTGGCCGGCGAAGGCCGTCAGCTGCGCCTCGCGCGGTGAATAGTTGCGGTAGTAGTCGAGGCCGCATTCGCCCACGGCCACCACGCCGGGCTGGCAGGCCAGTTCCTTCAGCGCCTGCCGCACGCCGGTATCGAACTCGCTGGCATGGTGGGGATGCAGGCCGGAGGTGGCGAACAGCCGCTGCGGGTACTGGCGATGCAGCTCCAGCGCGGCGCGCGTGGCCCCGACGCTGGTGCCCGTGACCACCATGCGATGCACGCCGGCGGCCGCCGCGCGTTCCAGCACCTCCGGCAGGTCGTGGGAGAAACTCTCGTGCGCCAGGTTGACGCCGATGTCGATCAGTTCCACGCGGCCAGTGCCTCGCACAGGGCATCGACGTGGGTCTCGTCCTGGTCCCACGAGACCACGAAGCGCGCCGCCTCCTCGCGCGGCGGGCCCCAGTCGTAGAAGCCGAAGCCGCGCTCGCGCAGCGCCTGCTTCTGGCCGGGATCGAAGCGCACGAACACCGCGTTGGCCTGCACCGGGAAGAGCAGCCGCCGGCCGGCCGCCGCGCCGATGCGCGCGGCCAGGCGGTTGGCGCGCGCGGCATTCCGGGCGAAGAATTCCTGCTCCACGCAGGCCAGCAGCTGCGCCGACAGGTAGCGCATCTTCGAGAACAGGTGCGCGGCGCGCTTGCGGCGCAGTTCGAAGTCGCCGACCCGCCCAGGATCGAAGAACACCACCGCCTCGGCCCCCATGGCGCCGTTCTTGGTGGCGCCGAAGGACAGCACGTCGACGCCGGCCTTCCAGGTGATCTCGGCAGGGTGCACGCCGAGGGTGGCCAGCGCATTGGCGAAACGGGCGCCATCCATGTGCAGGGTGAGCCCGTGGCGCCGGCACGCCCCGGCGATGGCCGCCACGCGGGCGGCGTCGTACACGGTGCCGCACTCGCTGGCCTGCGTGATGCTCACCGCCGCCGGTTGCGGGCTGTGCAGCGAGACCGGATGGTCGGCCAGCCATGCCTCGAGCACGGACGCATCGAGCAGGCCATCGGGCGAGGGCAGCCGGGTCAGGCGGGCGCCCCCGGTCTGCAGTTCCACGGCGCCGCATTCGTCATGGATCACGTGCGCCGCGTCCGTGGCGAAGATTTCGCCCCAGGGCGGCGTGCAGGCGGCCAGCGCCAGCGCGTTGGCCGCGGTGCCCGTGGCGACTGGGAACACCCGCACGGGCCGGCCGAAATAGCGGCCGAAGGCCTCGTCCAGCCGCCGGCTCCAGGCATCGTCCCCATAGCTCCTCGCCACGCCCTGGTTCGCGGCGGCGAGGGCGGCGAGCACCTCCGGCGCGGCGGGCGCCGTGTTGTCGCTGTAGAAGTCCATCGGCGGAATGTTAGCAAGCCGCCGCGCGCAGCCTGGCTGCTATCATCCGCTTCCGTGCCTTTCGCCAAGGAACCCGCCGCTCCCGCTGTCGCGGCCCAGCTCCCGCTGTGGGACGATGCCGCCGCGACGCCATCCGTGAACGTCAGGCACAGCCGCCGCGCGCGGCGCATCGCCGTGCGCATCGCCGCCACCGGCCAGGTGGAACTGGTGGTGCCGCGCGGCGTGTCCGAGCATCGCGCCTGGGCCTTCCTCAGGAGCCAGTCGGAGTGGATCGGCCGCCAGGTGGCACGCCGCCGCGCCCTGCTGCCGGCGCCGCAGGCGTTTCCACCACGCGAGCTGCGCCTGGCCCTCACCGGCGAGACCTGGCGGCTGTTCCAGGCCGGCGGCCGCGGCCGTCCGCGCCTGCTCGTCCAGCCGCACGCCGGCGGCGGGGCAGGGCCGAAGGGCGGCCTGCTTGAACTGCGGGGCACCGGCACGGTCGAACAGTGGCGCCGGTGCCTGGTGGCATGGCTCCGGCGGCATGCGCTGGATGAGCTGGGCAGGCGCCTGGCCGAGCAGGCGCGGCGGCACGGCCTGAGCTATTCGGCCGTGAAGGTGCGCCAGCAGCGCACGCGCTGGGGAAGCTGCTCCTCCCGCGGGGTGATCTCGCTGAACGTGGCACTGCTGTTCCAGCCGCCGGACGTGGTGCGCTACCTGCTCTGCCACGAACTGGCGCATACCCGCCACATGGACCATTCGCAGCGCTTCTGGCGACTGGTGGCGCAGTGCGAGCCGCGCTGGCGCGAACTGGACCGGGCACTGCTTTCGGGCTGGCGCCATGTGCCGGCCTTCCTCCGGGAGACGACATGAGCGACAGCCCCGACGACACGCCCGGCAAGGTGGACCTCTCCGGCGAGCCGGTCTACTGGGACCTGGGCGCCTCGCAGTCCTACGGCGAGTACCTGCAGATCAAGACCCTGCTGTCGGCGCAGAAGACCATCTCCGACGCGCACGACGAGGTGATGTTCATCACCGTGCACCACGTGTCGGAGCTGTGGATCCGCCTGATGCTGCACGAGCTGGAACTGGTGCGCGACTGCGTGGTGCGCGACAACCTCGATCCCTCGTTCAAGGCCCTGCAGCGCGTCTCGCGCGTGCAGGCGCAGCTCTACGGGGTGTGGGAGGTGCTGGCTACCATGAGCCCGTCGGACTACATGACCTTCAGGAACCTGCTCGGCCGTTCCTCGGGCTTCCAGTCGGCGCAGTACCGCCTGCTGGAGTTCAGCCTCGGCAACAAGAACGCCGACATGATCCGCGTGCACGAGCGCTCGCCCGAGGACCACGAACGCCTCAAGCGCGCGCTGCACGCGCCCAGCCTGTACGACGAGGTGCTGCGGCTGCTCTCGCGCCGAGGCTACGGCATCCCGGCCGAGCTGCTGGACCGTGATTTCTCGCAGCCCTATGTGGCCTCGAAGACCGTCACCGGCGCGTGGCTGGGCGTCTACCACAACGCCGACAAGGACTGGGACCTGTACGAGCTCGCCGAGGGCCTGGTGGACCTCGACCACCGCTTCCAGCTCTGGCGCTTCCAGCACATGAAGACCGTGGAGCGCATCATCGGCCACAAGCGCGGCACCGGCGGCACCAGCGGCGTCTCCTACCTCGCCAAGGCGCTGGAGCTCAAGTTCTTTCCCGAGCTCTGGCTCGCGCGAACCTCGCTCTGAGCCGCCAGGCCATCAGCACCGCGAAGATTCCCACGTACAGCGCCGGCTCGCGGATGTCGGCCTTCACCTGCCACCAGAAGTGCCACAGCCCCAGTGCGGTGATCACGTAGACCAGCCGGTGCAGCCGGGTCCAGCGCCGGCCGAGCCGCCGCATCATGCCGTTGGTGGAAGTCACCGCCAGCGGCACCAGCAACACCAGCGCCAGCATGCCGATGGTGATCCAGGGTCGCTTCACGATGTCCTCGCCCACGGCCTTCAGGTCGAACCACTGGTCGAGCGTCAGGTACACGGAGAAATGCGCCAGCGCGTAGAAGAACGCGAACAGCCCCAGCATGCGCCGCAGCCGCAGCAGGTGGTTCCAGCCGGTGAGCTGGCGCACCGGCGTCACCGCCAGCGTGATCAGCAGCAGGTTCAGCGCCGTGATGCCGCAGGCATGCTCCAGCCGGCGCACCGGGTCGGCGCCGAGGTCCATGGGGCCCAGCCCGAAGGCCGCCAGGGTCATCAGCACGGCCGGCGCGGCGCAGGCCGCGAACACCAGCGGCTTGACCAGCCAGCGGTACTGCTGCGCGACGTCCAACGATCAGTACAGCTTCTTCGGGTCCATGCCGGCGTACAGTGACGCCACCTGCTCGGCATAGCCGTTGAACGGCAGCGTGGCCACGCGGCCGCCCAGCAGCGAGCCGCTGCCGATGCGCCTCTCGGTGGCCTGGCTCCAGCGCGGGTGCGGCACGGCCGGGTTCACGTTGGCGTAGAAGCCGTACTCGTGGGGCGCGGCCTGCTGCCAGCTGTTCAGCGGCTGGCGCTCGGTGAAGCGGATGCGCACGATGGACTTGATGTTCTTGAAGCCGTACTTCCACGGCACCACCAGCCTGAGCGGTGCGCCGTTCTGGTTCGGCAGCACGCGGCCGTACACACCCACGGCCATGAAGGTCAGTGGATGCATGGCCTCGTCCATGCGCAGGCCCTCCACATACGGCCACTCCAGCACCGGGAAGCGCTGGCCCGGCATGCGCCGGGAATCGTTCAGGGTGGTGAACTCCACGTAACGCGCCTTCGAGTTCGGCTCGAAGCGCTTCAGCAGTCCGGCCAGCGGGAATCCCGTCCACGGGATCACCATCGACCAGGCCTCCACGCAGCGCAGGCGGTACACCCGCTCCTCCAGGGCGAGATCCTTGAGCAGGTCGTCCAGGTCGAAGCGGCCCTTGCGCTCGCATTCGCCGTCGACGGTCACCGTCCAGGGGCGCGGCTTGAAGCCACGCGACTGCACCGCCGGGTCTTCCTTGCCGGTGCCGAACTCGTAGAAGTTGTTGTAGGTGGTGATGTCTTCCCAGCTGTTGGGCTTGTCCTTGATCGACATGGCCTCGTTGCGCGGCGCCTCGAGCACCTCGCCGCCGGGGCCGGCGGCCCTTGCGTCATCGAGGCCCAGCGTGGCCAGCGCGGCGCCGGTGAGTCCGGCCGTCAGCAGCTCGCGGCGCCCGAAGTACACGCGCTCCGGGGTGATCTCGGAGGGCAGGATGCGGTCGTTCCGGCGTTTCATGGCGGGCTCCTTCGGGAAGGCCTTCCGTAGGAGGGGAGTTTAGCGCGATCCGCCGCCACGCCAGCGCACGCAACGGAGGCCTTCGGCCGCGAGGCGGGCGGCGAGGGCCGGGCCGGCATTGACATAGACGGCCTCCTCGCAGCGCCGCATGTGG
>QGUX01000140.1 GCA_003242275.1 Pseudomonadota bacterium
TTGGGAGACCAAAGATATCCGCCATCAATCTCCTGGCGGAAGGTCTGCTTCTGGTTCACCCACCAATATCGCATCGTCGTTGCGATCGACCGCGTCCCATGACCAGTACGTCCAGGACGAGATCAGAGTTGCTCCATTCCTCTGAACTATCAGCCCAGGTAGCACCCAAGAAACAGCTTGGCGGGATTCTGCCCGCACGCACCCAGCATTGTCATTTCAACAGCTACGGCACCCTGGTTCGCGGGCTTCCAGTCGTCGGCCACATGCAGTGCGACGGTGGCAGCGCCACAGCCTCACACGCATCCCGGGAGAAGGCCCTCACCCGCGTCCAATCCCGGGAACCGCCCTGCTCGCACCTGCCGAGGAGGATGCCCCCCCGCGGCAATATGTCCGTCCCCCCGCAAGGAAGCCCGGAGGCCCCTTGGCCAGACGGCCGAGGTAGGGGCTTGTACTGATAAGTACCCCTCCCTCCCGGCGCATACCGAACGATCCGCGCGAGCGATAACCAGAGGAATTTGGGTAAACTCGGCAACCATTGTCACCACACCAATAAGGGACAACGGGGGATCTTCGAATGGCACGCAAGGGAGTGTCGCGTCGCGCGCTGCTGGGCAATCTCGCTTCGCTCGGCATGATCGCCGGCCCGGCCAAAGTCTTCGCCGCGCAGCACAAGAACACGCCGGTCCAGCAGGACTTCTCGAATCCATACCTGGAGCTGATCCGGCTCCTGCGCGAGGCGGCGGAGATCGAGCACGACCTGATGGTCCAGTACCTCTACGGCGCGTTCTCCTTGAAGCCCGCCTACCAGGAGCTGGTCGGCAACCCCGCGCCGGGCGCGAGCTCCTTCATGGGCGTCATCGTGCAGGAGATGCAGCACCTGGGCGGCGTGAACCGGCTGCTGGTGGACCTGAAGGCGGCGCCGGTGCTGACGCGCCAGGACTTCCCCTACGAGTCGGACATCTACCCCTTCCCGTTCGAGCTGACGGCGCTCAGCCCGGTCAGCCTGGCCAGGTTTACGTATTGCGAAGCACCGGCGGGCGCGCTGGGGGCCGGCGGCGGCGGCGCCTCGCCGCGCCTGCTTGACCAGCTGAAGACCACGATCGGCAGCAGCATCCCGCCCAACCACGTCGGCCACCTGTACGACGCGGTCATCGACTCGCTCGGCGAGGTGAAGAAGAAGAACCTCGCGCAGCTGGACTACGACGCCTGGTTCGAATCCCTCGACCACATCAAGGAAGAGGGAGAGGTGGGCCACTTCCAGTTCTTCACCTCGCTGTACCGGGGCGAGCACCCGCTGTTCAAGGAAACGCCCGCGGCGTGGAACCTGCCCGCCAGCGATGCGCGCTTCCCCTGCCACCAGGTGCCGAAGAACCCCACCGCCTACCAGGGCCACCCGAACTGCATCCAGGACCCGGACCTGCGCGCCCTCGCCTGGCTGGGCAACCTGAACTACTGGGTGATGCTGGCGCTGCTGGACGCGGGCTACCGCAAGAAGTCGCAGATCGAGCTGGCGCTGTCGCAGGCCATCATGATGGGTCCGCTGTGGTCGCTGGCCCGCTACCTGCCGGCCAAGGGCGGCGCCATTCCGTTCGACCCGCTCAGCATGGGGTTCCAGCCGGGCCTCGATGCAGAGGCGGACCGGCGCTTCGCCCGCCTGCTGATCGAGGAAACGCGCGACTTCGCCCGCTCGATCGGCAACCTGCTGCCGGGCGACTTCAACGACAAGTTGTACGACCAGCTGATCGCCGCGGTGTGACGACACACCGCGGTTCCCGCCGCGACCTCGGCCGCTGGACCAGCAGCAGGCCCGCGAGGGCCTGACGAGAGATGCAACCGGACCGGCGGTTGCGCCGGTATATTTTGCCCATGACCCTCACATCACGCTGCATCCAGGCTGCTGGAACCCTCGCCCTCACGCTCTGCGCCTTCGCGCCGCGGGCGCTCGCCCTGCCGCCGCCTCCCTATGCGGTATTCGAGTTCAGCGCCAACCGGCCCGGGCTCGATGCGCCCCAGACCGCGACTCCGCCGGTCCGGGGCACGGGGCGCGACCGCAGCACCACGGGCTGGGGATTCACGCTCGGATGGCGGTTCACCGATCACCTCGCCGTGGAGGGGAGCTACATCCAGCTCGGCGAAGCCAGGTTCGGCGTCGACATCGAGGAGGGTTCTCCCGTGACGTCGGCAAGGCTCCACGTGGGATCGCGCGGGTCGCTGCTGGCCATGGCCGGCACATGGCCGGTGCACGAGAAGGTGTCGCTGGAGGGACGGGCCGGATTCTACTGGGGCACCACCGAGACCAGGTACAAGGGAACCACCGCCTCGCCGCTGGGACAGGGGGAGTTCAACATGAGGCTGGACAGCGAGACGAAGCTCGCGCCGGCAGTGGGCGTGGGCGCGGTCGTCGCGTTCAGCGAGATGTGGGGAATGCGGGTGGGCTTCGACTACCTGGACAAGGCGTTCGGGAAGGACGCGACGCGCGCCGCCATCGGGGTACGGTTCAACTGGCCCTGATGCGACCGGCCCGGGCGGGAGCGGCCGCTACTCGCCCTTCTCCTTCCCCAACGTGAACACGTTGCGGATCTCGCCCGGCCTGCGGACGAGGGAAACGGACAGCGCCAGCTCATCCGGGCCCTTGCCGAAATTCCCCAGGCCCTCAGCGTGGGTCCCACGACATGGGGACTTTCGGCCCGCTCGTAGAAGGGCACGAAGGTATACGCCGAGGCGGCGATGATCCGGGCAGCCTTGCTCATCAGCATTTCCCTTATTTGCCCGGGATAAAGACCCGCGCAGGCAGTCCCCGCCGGGCTCCCTCCTACAATCGCCCCTTGCCGCCTCCAGCGATTCAAGGGACGAAACTTCATGCCGATCCGTCCGCGACTGCGCGCCACAGCCGTGCGCGCCGCGACATTGACATGCGCGCGACCGGCGGTCGCCCTGTGCCTGGCCGTGGCCGCCGGCCTGCCCGCGCCTGCGCAAGCGCAGGGCGTGCCCGACCTCACGGAGCTGAGCCTGGAGCAGCTCCTGGACCTCAAGATCGTCGGCGCCTCGAAATACGCCCAGTCCCAGGGCGAGGTGGCCGCGGCCGCCTCCGTCATCACGCGCCAGGACATCCGCGCATTCGGCTGGCGCACGCTGGATGAGGCGCTGGCCAGCCTGCCGGGCATCCACATCACCGAGAGCCACCAGATCTCCGCGCTGGGCGCCCGGGGTTTCGGCCTGCCGGGGGACTTCAACACCCGCGTGCTGGTGATGATCAACGGCCACCGCGTCAACGAACCCATCTACGACAGCGGCGTGGGCGGACAGGGCTTCCCGCTCGACCTCGACCTGGTCGAGCGGATCGAGTTCATTCCCGGGCCCGGCGGCGCCGTGTACGGCCAGAACGCCATGTTCGGGGTGGTCAACGTGATCACGCGCACCGCCGCCGACCTCGACGGCACGGAGATCGCGGTGGCCTACCAGGATCCGCAGGCCGCGCGCGAGGCCCGCCTGAGCTGGGGCCGGATGTTCGACAACGGACTTGCCGTGATGGTGTCGTTCTCGGGCATGAACGCCGATGGCGAGGACCTGTTCCTCGACTACGGCGATGCCGGCATCTCCGGCATTGCCGCCGGCATGGACGGGGAGAAGACGCGGCGCGTCCACCTGCAGGTGGACCACGGCGATTGGTCCATCGAGCATTCCCAGGGCACGTGGTTCAAGGAGGATCCCAACGGCACGTTCTTCTCCGATCCGCTCTCGCCCGGGCAGTACATCGATTCGAAGCTGGCACTGACCCAGCTGCAGTACGAGAACCGCTTCGCCGGCGAGCAGCTCACGGTGTCGGCGCGCCTGTACCGCAGCATGCTGCGGTTCCGCTCCGTGCTGCACTTCTCCGGGGTGGAGTTCGCCGCGGACACGCAGAGCCGCCTGTATGGCGGCGAGCTGCGGCTCGTCTACGGCGGCATCGACCGCCACAAGCTGATGCTGGGCATCGAGGGGCAGGAATCGCCCCGCTCCGAACAGGTGATCCCGGTCTCCGGCGATCCGGCCGACAACCTGCTGGTCAGCAGCCCCGGCCACCGCCTGGGCGCGTACGGACAGGACGAATGGCGCCTCACCGACCGGCTGACCGGGACGATGGGCCTGCGCATCGACCACAACGACATGACCGGCACGCACGCCAGTCCGCGCACCGGGCTGATCTGGCAGGCCACGCCCACGACCTCGATCCGGCTGCTGTACGGCAGCGCGCAGCGCGCACCGAACGCCTACGAGCGCTACTACGACGACGGCGCCACGCTGGTCGGCAACCCGGACCTGCGCGGCGAGCGCATCGACACCTTCGAACTGGTTGCCGACCAGCGCCTGGGAAGAAGCACCCAGCTGCGGGCCTCGCTGTACCAGTGGAACATGAAGCGCCTGATCGTGCTCGGCCTGCACCCGGACAGCGGGCTGCCGCAGTACCAGTCCGGCGAGGAGATCCGCGCGCGCGGCACGGAGCTGTCGATGGACCGGACGTGGAGATCCGGCGTGCGCCTGCGCGGCAGCCTGTCGCTGCAGGATGTGTCGTGGCGCGGCGGCGGGAACCTCGTCAACTCGCCGCGCGTGCTCGGCAAGGCCAATCTCTCGGGCCTGCTGCCCTGGGGCGGCATCCGCGCCAGCTACGAGCTGCGGTACGACTCGCGGCGCCTGACCCATGAGGGCACCTGGCTGGGTGGCTACACGCTCTCGAACTTCTCGCTGGGCAGGACCGTCCGGCACGAGGGGCTGGAGGCCTCGCTGGGCATCTACAACCTGTTCGACAAGCATTACGCGACCCCGGCGGCGAACTCGAACTGGCAGAACGCGTTCGAGCAGGATGGACGCGCGGTCAGGTTCAAGCTGGGTTACCGGTTCTGAGGGCCCCATGCGTGCCGTCCTGCTGCTGCTGGGTGCGCTCGCGGTCATCGCGCCGGCGCGTGCCGTCGAGCCGACCGAGTACCAGCTCAAGGCGGCCTTCCTCTACAACTTCGCGCTGTTCACCGAGTGGCCCGCCGACACCGGCAACACACTCAGGCTGTGCATCCACGGGCGCGATCCGTTCGGCCCCGAGCTCGATGACCTGCAGGGCAGGCCGGTGCGCGAGCGGCAGATCATCGTCGACCGGCAGGCCAGGGGCGGCGCGCTGACCGGTTGCCAGATCGTGTTCATTGCGCGGTCCGCTGCCGGCGAGCTGCCGGCCACGCTGGACGTGCTGCGCAACGTGCCCACGCTGACGGTGGCGGACATTCCCGGCGGGGCCCGCACCGGCGTCATGCTCAACATGGAGGTCCGGCGCGGCAAGGTCACCTTCTCGGCCAACCTCCGCTCCGCGCGGCAGGCGCGGCTGGTGCTCAGCTCCAAGCTGCTGGGACTGGCCACGGAGGTGATCCTGTGAAGCCCCCGGTGACCCTGGCCGCGCGCCTGCACCGCATCAACCGGCTGACGCTGGGCATCTCGCTGGGCACGGTGGCGGTGCTGTTCGTGCTCAGCAGCGGCGTGCTGGGACTGCTGGCCCTGATCGAGACCAGCCGCGTGCAGGCCCGGATACTGGCCGAGAACAGCTCGGCGGCACTGGCCTTCGGGGACGCGGAAGCGGCCAACGCCCTGCTGGCGTCGCTGCGCAATTCCCCCGACATCGCCGGCGCCGTGCTGTTCCGCGACGATGGCCGGGAGCTGGCGCGCTACCGCAGGACCGGCGCGAAGCTGCCGCATCCCTCGACGGTGGCCGGGAGGGAGCTGACCATCCGCTTCGACCACCTGTTCGTGGTGCAGCCGGTGCACGCGCAGCCAGGCATGAACGGCCAGCTGGTGATGGCCGTGAGCCTGACCGCGCTGAAGCTGCAGACCCTGTGGCTGCTGCTTGCGACGCTGGTGGTGGCGCTGCTCGGGCTCGCCGTCAGCAGCCCGCTGCTGCGGCGCCTGATCGCGTCCGTGCTCCAGCCGCTGGACAACCTCAACGAGCTGATGCAACGCGTGTCCGGGCAGGCCGACTACAGCGTGCGCACGCCGGAGAGCGGCATCGCCGAGCTGGACTTGCTGGGCCGCGGCTTCAACAACATGGTCGGGCAGCTGCGCGAACGCGACGCGCGGCTGGCCGCGCACCGCGAGCAGCTGGAGAACGAGGTGCGCATCCGCACCTCGGAGCTGCAGCTCGCCAAGGACGCCGCCGAGGCCGCCAGCCGGGCCAAGAGCGAGTTCCTGGCCACCATGAGCCACGAGATCCGCACGCCCATGAACGGCGTGCTCGGCATGAACGAGCTGCTGATCGGCAGCAACCTTGATCCGCAGCAGCGCCAGTGGGCGGAGGCCGTGCGCACCTCCGGCCGTCACCTGCTCGACGTGATCAACGACATCCTGGATTTCTCGAAGATCGAATCCGGCCAGCTGGAGCTGGAGGAGGTCGACTTCGACCTGGGGGCCGTCGTGCAGGAGGCGGTGTCGATGTTCGCGCAGCCGGCCGCCAGCAAGGGGCTCACGCTGGACACGCAGTTCGTGCCGGGGGATGCGCGGTGGTTCGTCCATGGCGATCCCTTCCGCCTGCGCCAGGTCGTGGGCAACCTGGTCAGCAATGCCGTGAAGTTCACGCAGGTGGGAGGCGTGCTGGTGCGGGTGAGCCTGCAGGAGGAAACCGCGGCGGACTGCCGGGTCCTGATCTGCGTCGAGGACACCGGCATCGGCATTGCGCCCGGATCGCAGCAGCGCATCTTCGAGCAGTTCTCCCAGGCCGACGGTGGCACCACGCGCGAATACGGCGGCACCGGACTGGGGCTGTCCATCTGCGCCCGTCTGGTCGACATGATGAAGGGCAGCATCCGCGTCGAGAGCGCCCCCGGCGAGGGTGCGAAGTTCTTCGTGGACCTGCGGCTGCCGCGCTCGCAGGCGCCCGTTTCCGCCTTCCTGCACGAGGAGGCAACGCCCGGCCCCGCCGCCTCGCAGATCTCCCCCCCGGCCTTTGCCGGCCACCGCGTGCTGCTGGTCGAGGACAACCGCATCAACCAGCTCGTGGCGCAGGCCATGCTCGAGGACTTCGGCCTGTCGGTCACCGTCGCCACCGGCGGTGCCGAGGCCGTGCGGCTGGTGCAGGAGCAGCCCTTCAGCCTGGTGCTGATGGATTGCCAGATGCCGGGCATGGATGGCTACGAGGCCACCCGGCGCATCCGTGCCTGGGAACAGGCCTCCGGCCGGACGCGCGCGCTGCCCATCGTCGCGCTGACCGCCAACGCCATGGCCGGTGACCGCGAGGCCTGCCTGGCCGCCGGCATGACCGATTACCTGGCCAAGCCGGTGTCCGGCGCCCTGCTGAGGAAGACGGTCGGACAGTACCTGGGCAGGCCGCCCGCTGCCCGGCCCGACGCGCCTGCCGCGCCGGTGCTCGACCACGGCGTGCTCGCCGCGCTGCCCATGGTCGCCGATGGTTCGATGCCCGATTTCCCCCGCCTCCTGCTGGAGCACTACCTGCAGGACAGCCGCGAGCTGATGGACGCCTGCGCCGAAGCCGCCGCGGCCGGCCGCACGGACGCCGTGCTCCGGTGCGTGCACACGCTCAAGTCCTCCAGCGCCCAGGTCGGCGCGCTGGCCCTGGCCGACGTGGCCAGGCTCATCGAAACCCGCATGCGCTCCTCCGGCGATCCCATCCGGAAGGCCGACCTCGACGACCTCAAGGCCGAGTACCAGCGCGTGCGCAGCTGCATCGACGCGCACCTGGGGCGCACCACCCGCCTCGCCCGGGAGGCCCGATGAGCCCCCCCAGGGAGCGGTCCGGGCCCGCCGCCCGCGTGCTGGTGGTCGACGACAACCTGTTCTCGCTGCGCATCACCACCACCACGCTGCGCCACGCGGGATTCGAGGTCACCGAGGCCACCAATGGCGCCGACGCACTCGCCCTGTTCGAGCGCTTCCGCCACGACGCGGTGCTGCTGGACCTGGTGATGCCCGGCCTGGACGGGTTCGAGGTCTGCCGGCGGCTCCGCGCCCTGCCGCGCGGCGCCGGCGTCCCCATCCTGATGTTCACCGGCCGCGACGACACCGGATCGATCGAGCGCGCCTACGAGACGGGCGCCACCGACTTCATCCCCAAGCCCATCAACCTGGCGCTGCTGTCCCATCGCGTGCGCTACGCCCTGCGCGCCAGCGCCGCCGCGGAAGCCAGCCGCCGCACCACCGAGCGCCTGGTGCGCGCGCAGCGGGTGGCGAACCTGGGCAACTGGTCGCTGTCGCCCGATGGCGGCGCGGAGATGTCGGAGGAGCTGCTGCGCATCCTGGAGATCCCGGCGGGCGTGGAACCCGCGAAGCGGGTGGCCCTGTTCCTCAGCCGCGTGCACCCGGAGGACCGGGGACGCGTCGGCGCGGCATCGGCCGACCTGCGGCGGCAGGACACCCCCATGCAGGTGCAGTTCCGCTACCGCCGCCGTGACGGCTCGCTGCGCACGCTGCATGCCGTGGGCTCGCCAGTGCTGGACGAAGAGGGCAACGTGGCCGGCTACGAGGGCATCACGCAGGACATCACCGAGCGCGTCGAGGCCCAGGAGCGCATCCGCCGGCTGGCCGACTACGACGCCACCACCGGGCTGCCGAACCGCAAGCTGTTCCTCGAATCCGCGTGGCCGCGGCTGCAGCAGCTCGCGGCCGAAGGCGGCGGCGGGGCCCTGTTCCACCTCGACATCGACCTGTTCAAGGCCGTCAACGATGCCTTCGGGCGCGCGACCGGCGATGCCATCCTCAGGGAGATTGCCGGCCGCCTGCGCGCCTGGGTGGCGGAGCCCGCCGTGGCGGGCGCCGGGAACCGGGCCGGCGAACGGCCGCTGCTCGCCTGCGTCGGCGGGGGGGGCCTCACCCTGCTGGCCCCCCCCCCCCGCGGGGAGGGCCCGTCTCTTTTAACCAACTCCCCGGCCCCCAGGACCGACTTCAAACCCTTTTCC
>QGUX01000141.1 GCA_003242275.1 Pseudomonadota bacterium
TGTAAGCCTTCTCGAAATCGGCCTGTGCGATGGCGAGAGCGGTCTGGGCACGACGGAAATCCGCTTCGAGTCCCGCCAGTACTTTCTTGCGATCTGAATCGCTCATCGCTACCTCCTTGCTGACGTGAGGAACATGGGGACGGGCCATCCCCCGTTCAAGGTCGCGACATGGGGTGGAATCACTGCCCGTGGCAGGCAGTCTGGACCCCCGTCGCTGTACGGCAGATGAACGTGGCCGGAAGAGGCCGGCCGGTCCGCGGTTCAGCCCTGCTGGCGCCGCCAGCGCTCCAGCTGCCGCCGCTCCCGCTTGTCAGGGCGGTGGCCGGGTTCCGGGCGCATCAGTGCCGCGAGGCGGCGCTGCTCCCGGTACGCCTCGGACCGCCGCGCGCTGTCTTCGGTTTCCTCGTAGCAGGCGCGGGCTTCGGGCGCGGGTCCCCGGCGCCCGGGCAGGGCCAGCACCCGCACGTCGATGGCGCGCTCGCCCAGGGTGACACTGACCACCTGTCCCACCCGCACGGCGTGCGCGGGCTTCACCCGCTCGCCGTCGAGCTTGACCTTGCCGCCGCCCACCGCCTGGGCGGCCAGCGACCGGGTCTTGAACAGGCGCACGTGCCAGAGCCACTTGTCGATGCGGTGGCGGTCGTCGCCGCCCGTGTCCGGTTCCATGGGTGCAAGAGTAAGGCGCGGCGCGGCAACATGCCTCATGACGGGAGCGCATCTGCCAAGAGCGCGGGCTCATTGGTAATCGGCACCCTGCGCCCCGATTCTCGGCGGACGGGATTGCCCGCGCTGCCAGGAGTGAACCATGAGCGAGTCGAACGTGATCCACGCCGGACAGGACACCTTCCACGAGACGGTGCTGGCCTCGCCGGTGCCCGTGCTGGTCGATTTCTGGGCAGAATGGTGCGCGCCCTGCCGCGCCATCGCGCCGGTACTCCAGGACGTGGCCGCGGCGCGCGGCCAGTCGCTGCGCGTGGTGAAGGTGGACGTCGACGAGCACCCGGATCTCGCCCGCCACTACGGCGTGCGCAGCATTCCCACGCTGCTGCTGTTCCAGGATGGCCAGTTGCGTGCCCAGCACGTGGGCGCGCTGCGCCGCGTGGAGCTGGACGCGCTGCTGGACCGCTGGCAGGTGACGGCATGAAGGAGATCCTCGGTGTGCATGCCGCGCCGCCGATGCACTGGGTGGGCGATGGTTTCCCGGTGAGATCGCTGTTCACCTACGACGGCCTCGGCCGCGAGCTCAGTCCCTTCCTGCTGCTCGACCACGCGGCGCCGATGCAGTTTCCGCCGGCATCGCGGCCGCGCGGCGTGGGCCAGCATCCGCACCGCGGTTTCGAGACCGTCACCATCGTCTACCAGGGCGAACTGGAACATCGCGACTCCACCGGCGCGGGCGGCCGCATCGGTCCCGGCGACGTGCAGTGGATGACGGCCGGCGGCGGCATCCTGCACGAGGAGTTCCACTCGCGCGAGTTCACCGCCACCGGCGGCACCGTGGAGATGGTCCAGCTCTGGGTCAACCTTCCGGCCCGGCACAAGATGACGCCGCCGCGCTACCAGTCGCTGCTCGCGGCCGACATCCCGGTGGTGGAGCTGCCGGAGGGTGCCGGCCGCGTGCGCGTGATCGCGGGTGAATTCCGCGGCCGCCGCGGACCGGCGCGCACGTTCACGCCCGTCGAGGTGCACGACCTCTCCATCGCGCGCGGCCACGTGGTGGACCTCGTCGCCCAGGAAGGCCACACCCTGGCGCTGGTGGTGCTGCAGGGCACCGTGCAGGTCAACGACACCGCCATCGCGCGGGCCGGGGACCTGGTGCACCTGGCGCGCGCGGGCACGGGAGTGCGCATCGAGGCCAACGCGGATGCCACGGTGCTGTGGCTGTCGGGCGAGCCCATCCACGAGCCCGTCGTCGGCTACGGTCCCTTCGTGATGAACACGCGCCAGCAGATCATCGAGGCCATCGAGGATTTCAACCGCGGCCGCTTCGGCGGCATCGCGGCCGGCGCCGGTTGAGGCCCCGCGAAGGTCAGAAGTCCGCGGCGGGCGCGGTGGCCCGCACGCGCAGCCGCATCATGCTGATGACGGCCGCGACCAGCGCTGCGGCGGCGGCCAGGCGCAGCAGCGCGGGACCCGAGGCCAGTCCCGTCCAGTGGAAGGCGGTGGCCACCGCCACGGCGCCGGTGGTCTGGCCGAGCAGGCGCGCGGTGGCCAGCATGCCACCGGCCGCGCCGGAGCGCTCGCGCGGTGCCGCCGTGACGATGGTGCGGTTGTTGGGGGACTGGAAGAAGCCGAAGCCCGCGCCGCAAAGCGCCATGCGCCAGAGGATGTCGGCATTGCCCGGGCGCCCGTCCAGCATCGACAGCGCCACGAGCCCGGCCGCGAACACCACCAGGCCGATGCCGCCGAGCAGGCCCGCGGGATGGCGGTCCGCGAGGCGTCCCGCCAGCGGCGCCGTCATGCCCACCGCCAGTGGCCACGCCGTCATCAACAGGCCGGTCTCGGCGACGCTGCGGTCCATGATGGCCTGCAGCAGGAAGGGCATGGTCACCAGCGCCAGCATCTGCGCGGCAAAGGAAGTGACCGAGGTGGCGATGGACAGCGAGAAGATGGGACGCCGCAGCAGGTCCAGCGGCAGCAGGGGTGCCGGCCGGGTCCATTCGCGCCGCACCAGCAGCGTGCCGCTGACCAGCGCGACCGCGACGAGCAGCAGTCCCGCGGCCGGGCCCTCGCGCGCCAGCGACTCGATGCCGTAGATCAGGCTGGCCAACGCCACCGCGCTGAGCAGTGCCGAGACATAGTTGGGTCGGCCGCCGTGCCCGCTGGACCGGGGCAGGGCCCGGATGCCGATCGCGAGCGCCGCAAGGCCGAAGGGGATGTTGACCAGGAACAGCCAGGGCCACCCGGCGACGCTCAGCACCAGTGCCGCCACCGTGGGGCCCGCCGCCGCCGATACCGACAGCACCAGCGCGTTGTAGCCCATGCCCTTGCCCAGCAGCGACTGCGGCCACGTGCTGCGCACCAGCGCCGCGTTCATGCTCAGCACCGCTGCCGCGCCGACGCCCTGGAACATGCGCGAGACCACCAGTGCGCCGAGGCTGCGCGAGGCGGCGCAGGCCGCCGAGCCCGCGATGAAGATGGCCACCCCCGGCAGGTAGACGCGGTGGTAGCCGATGCGGTCGCCCAGCGCCGCCAGCGGCAGCAGCAGCGCGGTGATGGCCAGCTGGTAGGCGTTGACGACCCAGATGGAGGTGGCGGCGGCGGCACTCATTTCCGCCGCAATCGTCGGCAGGGCCACATTGACGATGGTGCTGTCGAGCACGGCCATCGAGATCGCCATCCAGATGGCCAGCGTGGACCAGTAGCGCCGCGGCGCGGGCAGGCCGTCCATCAGTGCGGGATTCCCGCCTCCCGCGGCGCTTCTGCTGCCATGCCCCATGCCCGATCAGTAATGGGGTGGCTTCTCTTCTTCGGCACTGTACGCGGTCGGCGACACCAGCGTGGCCTCGAAACGGCCCGTGAGCGCCTTCAGCTGCGTCGCCAAGGCGTCGATCTCCCGGCGCTGCCGGAACAGCTCCTCGCTGAGTTGCGAATTCGCCTGCTCCAGGAAGGCAACCTTGACCTCGAGTTGTTCGATGCGTTCGTTCATGGCGGCAACGTTCCCCTGGCTGCTTGAAGGGCATGGCGCGGGAAGGCGGCGCCGGATCCTGTCGGATGCGATGAGTCTGGCACTTTCCCGTCTCGATTGCTAACGGATTGACGGCGCAATGCCGGCTGATCGAGCGGCGATTGTCCGGTACCTCTTGCGAAAAGGCAGTAATGTAACGCGTACCGGGCCCACGGCATTCCCCGCCGCGGGCTGCCGTGTGCGGGACACCAGGAGTGCCGGCGGTGGGTGAGCGGGTGCGCACCGAATCCATCCTGCGCGAGAGCGACGTGCGCCACGCGTTCCTCGAGGCGCTGGGTGCCGCGCTGCGGCCGCTGGCCGATCCGGTGGAGATACAGGCGACGGCCAGCCGCGTCCTCGGCGAACATCTCGGCGCCAACCGCGTCACCTACTTCGACGTCCACGACGACCACTACGTCATCGAGCAGGACTACGTGCGCGGCGTGGCGTCGCTGGTCGGACGCCATCCCGTGGGCACCTTCAGCAACAGTGTCCTCGACGCCTTCAGGCGTGGCCAGGTGGTCGTGAACGGGGATGTCGCCCACGACGTGGCGCTGACGCCGGGCGAGCGCGCCAATTTCGCGCGCATGCAGGTTGCCGCCTACATTGCCGTGCCGTTGATGAAGAACGGCCGCTTCGTGGTGGGCCTGTGCGTGCACTCCCGCCGGCCGCGCGCATGGGCGGAGGAAGAAGTCGCGCTGGTGGAGGAAACCGCCGAGCGCATCTGGTCCGCGGCGCTCAGGGCGCGGGCCGAGGCCGCGCTGGCGCAGTCCGAGGCACGCTACCGCACGCTCTTCAACCAGATCGACGAGGGCTTCTGCGTCGCGGAGCTGCTGTACGACGAAGCGGGCGAGCCCTGCGACCGGCGCCTGATCGAGGCCAACGCGCGTTACCACGCCATGGTCGGGGAGCAGTTCGCCGAGGGCGCATCCGCGCACGAGCTGCTGCCCAACATCGACAACTACTGGTTCGACCGCTGCCATGAGGTGGTCACCACGGGCAGCTCGCTGCGCTTCGAGCACCATGTGCCGCACCTGGACCGCTGGTACGAGGTGTACCTGTCGCGGCTCGGCGGCGACGGCAGCCGCACCTACGCCGCGGTATTCCATGAAACCACGCACCGCCGCCGGCGCGAGCAGAACCTCGAGTTCCTGTCGGAGGTGGGACGCGACCTGGTGGCGCTCACCAACGTGGCGCAGACCATGCGGGTGCTGGGCGAGCGCCTCGGGCGGCACCTGCAGCTCGCGGGCTGCTGCTTCGCCGTGGTCGACGTCGGCAACAACCTCGTGGCCATGGACTATGAATGGCTGCGCGACGGCGTGCAGGGCATCCGTGGCGAGTATCCGCTTCGCGACTTCCTCGGCGAGAAGGCCTGCGCGATGCTGGAAGCCGGGCGCGAGGTGGTGTCCACCGACGTGCGCGGCGACCCGGCTGTGGACGGCGACCGGTTCGCGGCGCTCGGCGTCGGCTCCTTCGCCTGCGCGCCGGTGATCGCCGACGGCGCGCTGCGCTTCGTGCTGGTCGCGTGGTGCACCGGCGCGCGCGACTGGCGCACCGACGAGGTCGACCTGCTGCGCGAGCTGACCGGACGGCTCTGGTCGCGGCTGGAGCGGGCGAGGGCGGACGAGGCGCTGCGGTTGCACCAGGAGCAGTCCGCCGCCGAGCTGCGCGAGGCGGACCGGCGCAAGGACGAGTTCCTGGCGACGCTGGGGCACGAGCTGCGCAATCCGCTGGCGCCGATCCGCAACGGCCTGCACTACTTCCGCCGCGCCGGCGTCGGCGCCGGCGAGCCCGAGGTGGTACTGAAGATGATGGAGCGGCAGTTCAACCACCTCGTCCGCCTGGTCGACGACCTGCTGGAGGTGTCCCGCATCAACCGCGGCAAGGTGGAACTCCGGCTCTCGCAGGTGGACCTGGCCGACATCATCCAGGGCGCGGTCGAGACCAGCCGGCCGCTGATCGAGGAGCGCGGCCACCGCCTCACGGTGCAGCAGTGCGCCAGCCCGCTGCCGCTGCAGGCCGATGCGGTGCGCATGACGCAGGTGTTCTCGAACCTGCTGAACAACGCCGCCCGCTACACGCCCCCGCGCGGCTCGATCGAACTGGTCGCGCGGCGCGAGGGCGAGGAGGCGGTGGTGGTGGTGCGCGACGATGGCCTCGGCATCCCGCCGGCCATGCTGGGCAGGATCTTCGACCTGTTCACCCAGGTGGACGGTTCCGGTGGCCGCGCCCAGGGCGGCCTGGGCATCGGCCTGACGCTGGTGCGCAGCATCGTCGGCCTGCATGGCGGCAGGGTGGAGGCCAGGAGCCCGGGGCCGGGCGGGGGCAGCGAGTTCATCGTGGCGCTGCCGCTGAATCCCGGGGCATGAGCGCGGGGTCGCGTGCCCGCATGGACGCGTCCTCATTGCGCCGCCGGTGCGGGACGCACCACCCTGAGGCGCGGCAGGCTCTCCGGGTGCTCCCGCTGCAGGAAGCGCAGCAGCCCCTCGCGCACCTCGCATCGCAGGTCCCAGGCATGCCCTGAATTGCTGGCACTCATCAGCGCGCGCACCATCACCGTGTGTTCGCGCACGTCGGTGACCTGCAGGATGTTCACGCGGCGGTCCCACAGCTTCGAGGACTCCAGCAGCCGCGTCAGCTCCGCGCGCAGCGCCTCCAGCGGCATGTTGTGGTCGACGAACAGCTCCACCGTGCACAGCAGTTCGGAGGTGGTGCGGGTCCAGTTCTGGAAGGGGCGCTCCAGGAACCAGGTCACGGGCAGGACCAGGCGACGCTGGTCCCAGATGTTCACCACCACGTAGGTGAGGGTGATCTCCTCGATGCGGCCCCATTCACCCTCGACGATGACCACGTCATCGAGGCGGATGGGCTGGGTCAGCGCGATCTGGAAGCCCGCCAGCACCATGCCCACGCTGCGCTGTGCGGCGAAGCCGATCACGATGCCGGCCACCCCGGCCGACGCCAGGATGGTGGCACCGACCTGCCGCACCTGCTCGAACACCATCAGCATCGCGGCGAACCCGAACAGCACGATGACGGATATGGCCACCTTGCGCAGCACGGTGACCTGGGTGTGCACGGCGCGCGCCTCGCGGTTGTCCGGGACGTCGATGCGGTAGCGCTCGAGCAGCAGCCCGCAGGCGGCATCGACCAGCCGGTACAGCACCCATGCGATCGCCGCGATCAGCGCCATGCTGACGGCGTTGCGGAACAGCACCTGCAGGCGCTCCGGCACCGCCAGCATCGTGCTGCCCATGATGATGGCCAGCAGCGGCAGCAGCATGCGCACGGCCGTGCCGACGATGGGCAGGAAGAAGTTGTCGCTGTGCGAGCGCGTGCGGCGGGACAGCTCGACCAGCCGGGCCTCCACGGCGCGGCCGATGCGCGACAGCAGCCACATCAGGGCGAGGATGACGCCGATCCCGCGCACGGCATCCAGCGCGGGAAGGCCGTACTGCGCGAGGCCCGGGTGCCCGATATCGAGCACCAGGATGGTGAGGACGTAGTGCAGGCCGAGGATCCACAGGACCAGCGCGACCGGCCCGACCAGCGACAGGAGGGCGACGAACACGGCGTGCCGGAGCGGGCGCCCGCGCGGGGATCCGGCCGGCGGCGATGTCTTCTCTTCCTGCCGCACGCGCCGGCGCGCATACCAGCGCAGGGCGAAGTGCGCGGCGGCGATCATGGCGAGGACGAGCAGGCCTGCGCCGGCGGTACTGATGCGGATGCCCAGGAACAGCGGAACTTCGGTTTCCATTCGGGGCGGCTCCATTCAGCGGCAGACCCCGTGGAGGATAAACGCTCCCCGCGGTCGCGAAACGGACCCCGGGTGCGCATGTCGGCATGTTCCTACGCTTCGACGCGTGGCGGCACGTTCGTCGCGCCGCACGGGGAATTCCTATCCTTGTGGGCCCTTCAACGACCACAGTGCGAGGTCCTCCATGGCGCAGTCCGCAGCGAACCAGGAAGTGGAGATCCTCAACCATCTGCTGACGCTCACGCTGGACAGCATCGCTGGCTACCGCGAAGCGGCGGCCGAAACGGGCAATCGCGCCCTGCAGCGCTGCTTCCTGCGCCGCGCCACCGACCGCCAGAACGTCGCCGACCGCCTCGCCGAGACCATTGAGGCGCTGGGTGGAACGCCGGTGGTGGACGGCAGCCGGCTCGGTGCCGCGCACCGGGTGTTCCTGAACCTGCGCGAGCTGCTGTCCGCGGGAGACTCGGTGGCCATGCATGAAGTGGCGCGCGGCGAGAGCTTCCTGCGCAGCCGCTACGAGCGGGCGCTGAAGAGCGGCCTGCTGTCGGCCCGTGGCCACGACGCCGTGGAGGTCGCCTACGGATCGGTCTGGTCCGGGGTGCGCGCCGTGCAGGGCATGGGCGCGCCCGTGCCGCGCGTGCGGCCGCACGTGATGTAGGACGTGGACGCGCGCGCGGATCGCAGGTTCGGCAGACGGCTGAAGGCTCGGCTGCGGCCGCGGGCGCGGCCGGCGGTGGTGCAGCAGCGCCCGGGGCCGCATGCCCGCTTCCTGGAGGAGGGCAGGCCCTCGCCGCTGGGCGCGACCTGGGACGGGCGCGGCGTCAACTTCGCGCTGTTCTCGGCGCATGCCACGCACGTGGAGCTGTGCCTGTTCGATGCCCGCGGCGAGCGCGAGGTGGAGCGCATCGAGCTCGCGGAGCGCACTGACGAGGTGTGGCACGGCTACCTGCCCGGCGGCCGGCCCGGCATGCTGTACGGCTACCGCGTCTATGGGCCCTATGAGCCGAGGCACGGCCTGCGCTTCAACCCGAACAAGCTGCTGCTCGATCCGTATGCGCGCAAGCTGGTCGGCAGGCTCGCCTGGGGACCGGAGATCTTCGGCTACGTGCTCGGGCACCGCCACCACGACCTGTCCTTCGACACCCGCGACAGCGCGCCCTTCGTGCCGCGGTGCGCGGTGGTGGAGTCGCCGGCGGGTGCGGAGCAGGCCTTCGCGCGGCCCGGCACGCCGTGGGACCGCACCATCCTCTACGAGATGCACGTGCGCGGCTACACGCGCCTGCACCCGGCGGTGCCGGCGCCGCCGCGCCGGGCCGCCGCGGCGCTGGCCCTGCCTCTTATACCAACGTCCCAGCCCCGCAGCCCGTCCTAGAACACGATTGCCGCCTTCGCCTTGAAACAAAAAAACAGAATAAAAAACAAAACA
>QGUX01000142.1 GCA_003242275.1 Pseudomonadota bacterium
GCGCTGCTGCATTCGCCCGAAGTGCTGGTGGTAGGCGGCGGCGTGGTGTCCGATCCGCAATTGCTGCCGCAGGTCCGCGAAGCGGCACTGGCCTGCCTCGGCGGCTACCTGCCGTACCTGCGCGATGCAGCGGCGATGGACGCCTTCATTCGGGCGCCCGGGCTGGAGGGGGATTCCGCGATCACCGGCGCCCTGCTGATGGCCGCCGATGCGCTCGATGCGAGGAGGATTCCATCGTGACGTTTCATTCCATGTTCCGCATCGCAGGCGCCATGCTGGCCGGACTGCTGCTGGCATCCACCCGCGCCGGCGGTGCGCAACCCGTGGTGGGCATGGTCGATGAGCCCTGTCCACCGCCATTGCCCATGCCGCCCGCCGCACGGCAGCTGCTGGTGGAGCTGTTCATGGAGCCGCGCACCCTCGGCCCGGCGGACTTCCAGTCCCTGGTGGGCAACGAGGCCTTCGCCGCCTATGACCAGGAACTGCGCCGCCGCGGCGGCAGCGACTGGGCCGGCCTGTGCCGCTACCGCGCGGCCAACGATGCCATGGCGCCGGGCACGGTCCGGGTGGTGTTCCTGGGCGATTCGATCACCGAGAACTGGCTGCTCGCGGACCCGGACTTCTTCACCGGCGGGGTCGTCAACCGCGGCATCGGCGCGCAGACCTCGGCGCAGATGCTGGTGAGGTTCCGCAGTGACGTGGTGGCGCTGCGGCCGGCCGTGGTGCACATCCTGGCCGGCACCAACGACGTGGCGGGCAACAACGGACCGGTGCGGCCGCAGGATTTCAGGAACAACATCGAGTCGATGGTGGAGATCGCCACGGCCAACGGCATCCGTGTGGTCCTCGGAAGCATTCCGCCGGCCGCCGCCTTCAGCTGGCAGCCTTCGTTGAAGCCCGCGCCGGTGATCGACCAGTTGAATGCATGGCTGAAGGCCCTTGCGGCGGAGAAGGGCCTGGGATACGTGGATTACCACGTGGCGCTGCGCGGCAGCGCCGGCGAACTGAAGGCGGCGCTGGGCAACGACGGGGTGCATCCCAACCGCGAGGGCTATGCGCAGATGCGCCGCCTGGCCGAGGCGGCCATCGCGGCCGAGCTGCAGCGCGCGCCGGGCCGGTGAGCGGGGCGCCGGCACGGGCGGCGCTCCCGGCTGCGGCGGCTCAACGCCGCGCCGGCTTCACGTGCTTCGAGAAGAACTCGAACACGTCGGGCATGGCGCCCATGATGATGGTGCCGTGGTCCAGGCCCGGCTTCTCGATGTATTCGTGCGCCACGTCGAGCGCCTTGAGCTGCTCGCTGAAGGCGCGCGAGCTGCCGATCAGCGAATCCTGGTCGCCCACCGCCAGCAGCAGCGGAATCCTCGTGATGTTCGAGTCCGCGGTGACCTGCACGTTGAACAGCGCGGGCGCCAGCAGGGCCACGCCGGCCCAGATGTCCGGATACTTCTCGGCCAGGTGCCGCGCGCCGCCGCCGCCCTGGGAATGGCCCACCAGGTAGATGCGCCGTTCATCGATGTTGAACTCCCGGCGCACCAGCTCGAGCACGTTCATCACGTCCTTCTCGCTGTACTCGGTGACCTTGGCGGGGTCCGTCTCGCGGGTGCCGCCGATGAACGGTGGCTGCGGGCGAGCGGCGCCGGGCGCGCCGGCACCCGGAGGGCCTGGGGGCGGTGCGGCGCCGGGTACAGCGGGCGCGCCCGGTGCGGCAGCCGGGCGAGGCCCGGCCTGCACGCCGAACCCGGCGCGGTTGTTGTAGCCGATGGCGCCCACGAGGATGTAACCGCCTTCCTCGGCAAGGTCGACCGCAGTGCCACGCACGAAGGTCAGCGTCGTACCGGTGAAACCTCGCAGCGCCATGATGAGGGGCGCCTTCTGGTCCTTCTTCACCTTCGAGGACACGTACACGGAATAAGGCAGTTCCTCGCCGGTCTCCTTGAACACGTAGGTGCGGATCTCCACGCCCTTCCCGGGCGTCACTTCCGAACCGCCGCGGATGCCAGGCGGCAGCACCTGCGGGGGAGGGCCGCCCTGCGGCGGGCCGGCTGGTGCAGCCTGCGCCAGCGCGGCGTGGGAAGACAGGCAGGAGGCGGCGGCCAGCGCGAGAGCGGCGAGGCGTGCTGCAGGCTTCATCGTGAAACTCCTGTGGTCGGGGGAGCGACGCCGCCGGGAGGCGGTGGCGGGATCATGCGGTGCCGCGCCATGAAGCGCAGGGCCTGCTCGGGCCAGGCCTTCACGGTCGCATCGTCCATGGCCAGTCCCAGGCCGAAACCATGCGGTCCGTCGTCCAGGATGTGCATCTCGGCGGGCACGCCGGCGGCCACGCAGGCCTCGTAGAACAGCAACGAGTTCTTCACCGGCACCAGCCGGTCGTTGGTGCCATGCACGAGGAAGGTGGGCGGCGTGTCGCGGGTCACGTGCAGCTGCGGCGACAGCGCGGCGAACAGCGCCGGGTCGTCCTGGGTGAGGTTCGTGCGCGAGCCGCGGTGGGTGGTCGCGTCGCTGGTGAGGTCGATCACCGGGTACAGCAGCAGCGTGAAGGCCGGGCGCGCGCTCAGTGCGTCGACGGCGTCGGGCACGTAGGGCGCCGCCGGCAGCAGTCCGTTGTCGTACTGCGTGGCGACCAGCGCCGCGAGGTGGCCGCCGGCCGAGCCGCCGAACACGCCGACGCGTTCCGGGTCCACGCCGAACTCGCGGGCGCGCGAGCGGATCAGGCGCAGCGCGCGCTGCGCATCCAGCAACGTGGTGGGATAGTGGTAGCGCGGCCCGTGCCGGTAGCGCAGCACGAACGCGGCCACGTTGTTGTCGCGGAAGAAGCGCGCCGGGATCGGGCCTTCGCCGGGCAGGGTGAGGATCTGGTAGCCGCCGCCGGGCAGGATCAGCACGCCGGCGCCGGTGGCCTTGTCGGCCGGCGGGAGGTAGATGTCGAGCGTGGGCTCTGTGGGGTCGAGCTCGGTCTCGTCGCCCGGGACCACGCCGGGCGTGTGCTCATAGAGCCTGATGCGCGGCACGTCGTCCCGGATGGGTCCGGGTCCGAGGCCGAAGCCGCCGGGGGGAGGGCCTCCCTGGCGGGCGGGCGGTTCCGCCACGAGTGCGGTGGTGGCGACACCCAGCAGGAAGACGGCAGTCCATACCTTCGCGCAGGATTTCATCCACCCCCTCCGATGCGGCATCACCCTGTTTCGCCGACTCTAGCACGATGTCCGCAAACGGTTGCATGACCTCCGGGTCCCGGTATGCTGGGGAAAAACAAGCGGGGGTTGCATGCGGATCCGGGTGGCGAGTCGATGGCTGGTGCTGGCCCTGCTGGGCATGGCCGGCCTTGCGGAGGCGGCCCAGCCCTGCGGGGCCGGCTGCGAAGGCCAGTGGGTGGCGGCCTGGGGGACAGCCCAGCAGCTCGCGCCACCGCCGAGGGTGATTCCCTCGGCGGTCACTCCGCCGGCACGCGTGGCGCGGCAGACCGTGCGGATGATCGCACGGCCCACGGTGTCCGGTTCCGCGTTGCGGGTGGCGCTGTCCAATTCCTTCGGCTACGCGGCGGTGCGGATCGACGCGGCGCATGTGGCGCGGCACGCAGGCAGCGGCGCCATCGATCCGGCCAGCGGCCGCGGCCTGACCTTTGGCGGCCGTTCCTGGGTGGTGCTGCCTCCCGGCGCCCAGGTGCACAGCGATCCCGTTCCCTTCGATGTGGTGGCGCAGACGGACCTCGCCATCTCGCTGTACCTCGAGGCCGACAGCGGCCCGACCACGGCGCATCCCATCGGCCTGCGCACCGCGTGGCTGGCGCCCGGCAACCAGGTGTCGGCGCAGCGCCTGAGCGATGCCTCCACGTTCAATTCCTACCTGTGGCTGGCGGGCGTCGACGTGCGCGCGGCGCCCGACGCGGCGGCCATCGTCGCATTCGGCGATTCCATCACCGATGGCTTCTCCACCACGCCCGATGCGGACATGGCCTGGCCCTCCATCCTCGCGCGGCGCCTGGCGGCGCAGCGCAACCTGCCGCCGCGCGCGGTGGTCAACATGGGCATCTCCGGCAACCGCATCCTGCGTGAGGGGGCAGGTTCCAGCGCGCTGGCCCGCTTCGACCGCGACGTGCTGTCGCGTCCCGGCGTGCGCTGGGTACTGCTGCTGGAGGGCATCAACGACATCGGCTTCCTGGCCTTCGCCGGCAACGACCCATCCGAGCAGCTCACCGTCGAGGACATCATCGCCGGCTACCGCATGCTGGTCGAACGCGCCCGCCTGCACGGCCTTGGCATCATCGGCGGCACGCTGATGCCCTTCGAGGGCGTACCCACCTGGAGCGAATCGGCCGAGCGCATGCGCCAGCAGGTGAATGAATGGATCCGCACCAGCGGAGCCTTCGACGCGGTGGTGGACTTCGACGCGGTGATGCGCGACCCGGCGGCGCCGACGAAGCTGCGTGCCGCGTACGATTCGGGCGACCACATCCATCCCAACGACGCCGGCAACCAGGCCATGGCCGATGCCATCGACCTGGACCTGTTCCGCTGAAAGGAGCGTCCCATGAAATCGCTGTTTGCGGTGGCGATCACCTTCCTCTGCATGTCAACCGCCGTCCACGCGGCGCAGCCACAGGGCGCGACGGCCCGCGAGGCCACCCTGCGCGCCGGCGCTTCGCGCGTGGACGTCACGCCCGCCAGCCTGCCTGCGAACTTCCTGGGAGTGCTGGACCCCATCTACGTGCGCGCGCTGGTGATCGACAATGGCGGCACGCGTGCCGCGCTGGTCTCGCTGGATGCCGGCTCCGTGCCCACCGACCTCTACGGCAAGGTCAGTGCCCGCGCCGCCGGTGAACTGGGCATCCCGGCAGACCACCTGCTGATGTCGGCGACCCATACCCACAGCGTGCCCTTCCAGCCGCTCCCGGGGCCGGAGGACAAGGTGATGCAGGCCCTGCGCGAGGCGGCCGGCCGCCTGCAACCGGCACGCGTGGCCTGGGGAACGGGGCAGTCCTTCATCAATGTGAACCGCGATCGCGTGGACCCGGTGACCAACCGCTGGTGGGAAGGCCCGAACTACGAGGGCACGTCCGACAAGACCGTGGCCGTGGTGCGCTTCGAAAGCCTCTCCGGCGCGCCCATCGCCGTGTACTACAACTATGCCGTGCACGGGGTGATTACCGGCACGCTGGACAAGATCAGCGGCGACATCCCCGGCTCCACCTCGCGCTACGTGGAGGCCTCGCTGGGCGGCGATGCGGTGGCGCTGTTCACCAGCGGCGCGGCGGGCGACCAGAACCCCATCTACTTCAACCAGACCTATGAACTGCGCGAGATCCGCATCGCCGACTACGCGAAGCGCGGCGAGGACATCAGCAACTCCATGCCGCCGGGCGGTCAGGGGCTGGACCGCAGCAATCCGCGGGTGCAGCTGCTGATGAAGCAGCAGGAGCAGATGACCGAGACCATGGGCCAGATGCTGGGCGAGGAGATCCTGCACGTGATGCGCGAGCGGCTGGAGAAGCCGACGCCGGACCTCACCATCCGCGGCGCCCATGCCGTGCTCACCTGCCCGGCGCGGCGCCGCACCGACAGCGGCCGCGCCGGCTATCCCGGCACCTACGTGGATGCGGGCGAGGTCTCCATGCGCCTCGCCGCGCTGCGCATCGGCGATGTCTACATCGGCGCCATCGATGCCGAGGTGTACAGCGGCATCGGGCTGCGCCTGAAGCGCGAGTCGCCGTTCAAGCACACCATGCTGGCCACGCTGACCAATGGCATGGCTCCCACCGGCTACATCCCCAGCGAGGACGCCTGGGGACGCAATGTGTTCACCGTGCTCAGCTCGCGGCTGAAGCCGGGCTGCGCCGAGGCCGGCATCGTCAATGGCATCGTCGACCTGATGCGGGGGCTCTGAGGCGGCAGGACCGGGCCTGCCCTGGCCGGGTTCGCCGGCCGGGGCAGGGGAGCCTTGCTTTCCCTGGGTGTCATGCCCCCTTTCCGGGAATCCCCGGTCCCGGAGTGTGTTGCCCGTCACACGGCCGCTGCTTGTGCCCTGCAATCATTGCGTGGCCAACAGCAACAGAAGCCAAGAAGGGGCCCGTTCCGCCCAATGCCGGCCACCGAACCTGCACCATCCGCGCTGCGCGGGCGCAAGCGCCGGACCTTGCGCGCGGTGTGGCCGCTGCTGCTGATCATGATGCTGATGCTGGCTTCCGGCATCGCCAGCGTGCTGGTGGTGTCCTGGACGCGCGCGGCCGAGCACGGCCTGTCGCTGTGGGCAGTGGCCGAGCACCAGGCGGTGCACGAGCTGCGCCGTTTCGCGGACACCGGCGACGAGGCGCACTACCAGCGCTTCCTGTCGGAGATGAACGTGCCGCGTTCCTTCGACAGCGCGCGCCTGCAGCTCAAGAGCGACCATCCCGACCTCGCCCAGATCCGCGCCAGCATCCAGACCGCCGGCGTGCCGCCCCGCGACGTCGACGGCATCATCTGGCTGTTCCGCATGTTCAAGCATTTCCCGCCGGTGGTTCGCGCGATGGACCTGTGGGGCATGGGCAGCACGCTGGCGTCGGAGCTGCCGCTGCTGGGCGCCGGGATCCGCGCCGAGTACGCCGGCGGCCAGCCCGACATGGCGCGCGTGCGCGAGCTGCGCGAGCGCGCCGAAGGGGTGCATGCGCGCATCCGGCCGCTGGTGCTGGAGTTCGGCCAGATGATGAGCGTCACGGCCCACCGCATCACGCGCATGCTGCTGGCGGTGCTGCCCGTGTTCGCCGGCCTGCTGGTCTGGCTGGGCCTGGCCATCTACGGCGCGCTGGACCGGCGTGCCGCCGGGGTCGCCCGCAGGCTGCGCGAGATGACGGCGCGCCTGAGGCACCAGGCCTCGCACGACGCGCTGACGGGCCTGGTCAACCGGCCGCGGTTCGAGGCGCTGCTGACCGAGGCGCTCGAGCGCCACGAGCTCGAGAGCGAGGACGCGGCGCTGATGTACTTCGACCTCGACCAGTTCAAGGTGGTCAACGACACCTGCGGGCACGCGGCGGGCGACGAGCTGCTGCGCCAGCTTGCCTGGCGCGTGCGCACGCTGGTGGGCGAGGCGGGCACGCTGGCGCGCCTCGGCGGGGACGAGTTCGGGCTGCTGCTGCCGGGCCACTCGCTGCAGGCGGCCGGGCCGGTGGCCGAGAGGCTGCGGCAGCAGATCGGCGAACAGCGCTTCTACTGGCGTGACCGCACCTTCGCCGTGACCGCCAGCATCGGCGTGGTGGCGCTGGGGCGCGACATGCGCTCGGTGGCGGACGCGCTGTCGGCGGCGGACCAGGCCTGCTACCTCGCCAAGGAAAACGGCCGCGACCGGGTGCACCTCTACCAGCCGGATGACGTGCAGCTCAAGCAGCGCTGGGGCGAGATGCACTGGGTGGAGCGCCTGCAGTCCGCGCTGGACCGCGACGAGTTCGCGCTGGTCGCGCAGGAGATCCGGCCCGTCCACTACCGCGGTTCCGGCCGCGCCCCGGGGCGACGGTTCGAGCTGCTGCTGCGCATGAAGGGCCCCGACGGCGAGCTGGTGGCGCCCATGGCCTTCATTCCCGCCGCCGAGCGCTACGGACTGATGCCGCGCGTGGACCGCTGGGTCATCGCGCGCGCCTGCCGTGAACTGGCGGCGCTGCGCGACGGCGGGCTCGAGTTGCCCACCTGCATGGTGAACCTGTCCGGTGCGTCCGCCAGCGATCCGGGCCTGGCCGACTACATCGCCGGCTGCCTGCGCGAGAACGGCCTGGATGGCCGCCACCTCGGAGTGGAACTCACCGAGACCGCCGCCGTGCACAACATGGATGCCTGCCGCGAGCTGATGGAGAGGCTGCGGTTCCTGGGCTGCCCGATCGCGCTCGATGACTTCGGCTCGGGCATGTCCTCGTTCTCATACCTGCGCAACCTGCCGATCGACTACCTGAAGATCGACAGCGCCTTCATCCGCAATGTCGCCACGGACCCCATCGATCACGCGATGGTGGAGACCATCCAGCGCATCGGCGGCATCATGGGCGTGCGCACCGTGGCCGAAGGCGTGGAGAGCGAGGAGGTGCTCGAGGCGCTGTCGCTGATCGGCGTGGACTTCGCGCAGGGCAACTGGGTGCGGCGCGCCGTGCCCCTGGTCCAGATCCACACGGTGGTCGGCAGCCGCGAGGAGCATGTGGCGCGGGGAGCGCCGCTGCGGTCCGTCAGTGCACGCCCAGGGTCTGCATGATCAGCCACACCACGTCGCGGCCCTCGGCGTCGCGCATGCGCACGCCGGACGTCAGCACGCGCACGCGGTGGCCGCGCTTGTGCAGCAGCTCCTTCACGAACGGGCCGAAGCGGCGGTTGCGTTCCGAGAGCGAGATCTGCGTGCGCTCGGTCTCGTGGTGCTCCTCGGGCGTGATGTCCATGTAGGTCAGCTGCAGCAGTTCCTCGCGACGGTAGCCCAGCAGCGCCAGCGCCGCGTCATTGGCCTTCAGCACCAGGCCGGCCGGGAACTCGATCAGGCAGATGCCGACCGGCGAGAGCTCGAACAGCGAGCGGAAGCTGCCCTGCTGTTCCTGCAGTGAAAGCTCGGCCGCCTTGCGGCTGGTCACGTCCATCTGCGTGCCGGCGATGCGGCGCGCCTTGCCCTCGGCGTCGCGTTCGATCACCTTGCCGCGCACCTCGGTCCAGATCCAGCGGCCGTCGGCATGGCGCATGCGCAGGTCCATGTCGAACAGGTTGTCCTCGGGACCCAGGGCCGAGTCGACGGCAGCCACCACCGCCGGCGCGTCGTCGGGATGCACGA
>QGUX01000143.1 GCA_003242275.1 Pseudomonadota bacterium
ACTTCATCTCCATGCACCAGTACTTCCACAACCGCGACGACGACATCGCGAAGTTCTTCACCCACGTCGACAAGCTCGACCGCTACATCACCGAGGTGGCGGCCATCGCCGACGCGGTGGCGGCGAAACGCCGCAGCAGCAAGCGCATCATGCTGTCGGTGGACGAGTGGAATGTCTGGTACAAGGCGCGCACGCCCGAGGACCTGGCCAGGCCGGGCTGGCCGGTGGCGCCCAGGCTGCTCGAGGAGGTCTACAACTTCGAGGATGCGCTGGTGGTGGGCGGCGCGCTGATCACGCTGGTGAAGCATGCCGACCGGGTGAAGACCGCCTGCCTGGCGCAGCTGGTCAATGCCATCGGCGCCATCCGCACCGAGACCGGCGGGCCGGCATGGCGGCAGACCATCTTCCATCCCTTCGCGCTGACCGCGCGCTTCGCCCGCGGCCGGGTGCTGCGCCTCACCACCGAGTGCGACACCTTCAGCGCCGGCGACTACCCGGATGCGCCCACCCTGCTCTCCACGGCCACCCATGACCCGGACACCGGCGCGGTGGCCGTGCTGGCGCTGAACCGCTCACGCGAACCCATGGCGTTCTCGGCCGACCTGCGCGGCTTCGGCCAGCTCGGGATTGCCGAGGGCGTCGAGCTGCACCACCCGGACATCAAGGCCGTGAACACGCGCGAGGCACCGGACACGGTGCGGCCGGTGCCGCACCGCGAGTGTCGCGTCCGGGACGGGCGGCTCGAGGCGAGCCTCAAGCCGCTGTCCTGGAACCTGTTCGCGCTGCGCGCTGGCTAGCGGAAGCTCTTCGACACGGTCACGTACCACTCGCGCGGCTTGCCCGGCGTGCCCACCCGGCCGGTGGCCGGCGCGCCGGCGCGCGTGGTGGCGGAACCCTTCTGCTGCCAGTAGAACTTGTCGAAGGCGTTGATCACGCCCGCCGCCACGCGCCAGCCGCCGTCCGCCGGATCCCAGGTGAGCCGCGCATTGACCAGCCCGTAGCCGCCGTTGCGGTCATCCGGGTCGCGCTGCGGCAGGCTGACGGTGCCGTTGGTGCGATAGGACTGGAACGACCAGTCCACGCGCGGCGTCAGGCTGGCGCCATTGGCCAGGCGGAAGATGTACTGCATGCCGGCGTTGAAGTTCCACTTCGGCTGCAGCACGGCCGAGGGATGACGATAGTTGATCGCCGTCGGATCGTCCTGGTCGCCCTTGAACTTGTTGTAGCCCACGGCGGCATTGATCATCCACTCGCGCACCGGGACCAGCGTGATCTCGGTCTCGAAGCCGCGCACCTCGCCGGGCGCCTGCATGTAGTAGAACCACGTCGTGCCATTGCGGGCCGAGCCGGCCTCCGGCGGCAGGTCGCCAGCTGGCGTGCCCGGCGGGCAGGGCTCGCCCGGGGCGAGTCCGAACACCGGCTCGCCCGGATCGACGCCATTGTTGACCTCGGTGCACTGGCGCGCGCCCACCTGCGTCAGGCGCTTGGCATAGTCCATCAGGAACACGGCCGAGTTGATGCGCAGGCGGCGGTCGAACAGCTCCAGCTTGGCACCGATCTCGTAGTTGGTCACCTCCTCGCCGTCCAGCGGCTGCAGCTGCTCGGGCGTGAAGATGCGCGGCGTGACCCCGGCGGAGGTGAAGCCGTCGGACACCGAGGCATACAGGAACAGGTCATCGGTGGCCTGGAAGTCGAGGCCGGCCTTGAAGCTCACGTGGTCGCTGCCGAACTTCAGCGGCGCCGGCGCCACGTACTGGCCCGGGCCGTAGTGCCTGAACCAGTTGGTCTTGGTCTCGTCCGAGTAGCGCAGGCCGCCCGAGAACGCCAGCCGGTCGGTGAGCTTGTAGTTCACGTGGCCGAACACCGAGGTGTTCTCGGTGGTGTACAGGTCGTCGGCGGTGAAGCGCAGGTTGAAGGTGACGAAGTTGGCCAGGTAGTAGGAGCGGCTGCGCGAGTCGTAGTAGAACGCGCCCAGCGTCCAGTCCAGCCTGTCATCGAGCGCAAGGCCCGAGAGCTGCGCCTCGGCCTGGTACTGCCGGTGCTCCTGCAGGCTCGGCGTCTGCAGCAGCTCGAAGGGCGTCAGGTCGCTGTCGTTGATCCAGGTGGTGTCGTAGGTGCGGTAACCGGTGATGAACTTCAGGTGCACCTTGTCGGTGAAGTCGTAGTCGGCCGTGCCCGATACGCCCCAGACGTGCAGGCGCACGTTCGGGTCGTAGGAGGTGCCATCGACGATGTTGCCGTAGGTGGCGAAATTCGTGTACGGGTCCGGCGACACCATGGCGGCCTCCATCTGCGTGATGTCGAGGCCGTAGCGGTCCAGGATGGTGGCGGCGTAGCCGGTGTCGTTGCGGGCGATGAGCTGCGCCTCCACCGGCGGGTCGGAGATCATGCTGGAGTATTCCCCGGCGAGGTTCAGCTCGAGCCGCTCGCTGGGCAGGTAGCGCAGCTGCCCCCGCAGTCCGACGGACTCCGATCCGCCCAGGCTCCCCAGTTCGCAACCCTCGCGCGGGTCCAGCGTCTGCGGGAAGTAGGTATCCTGCGGGCTGCCCGGCGTCACCGCCACCCCGCCCGCGCCGATGCCGTCGCCGATGCCGGCCAGCTCGGGCGTGCCGCGGCGAATCATCTCGCAGGTGAAATCCAGCCGCCGGCCAAAGCCGTCCTGCCGGCGCGCGATGCCCGACACGCGCGCGAACAGCTTCTCCGGGACCAGCGTGAAGTTGGCCACGCCCTTGATGTCGACGCGGTCGCGCGAACCGAAGGTGGCATCGAGGGAGGCGCCGTCCTGCCCGTCCGGCTTGCGCGAGATCAGGCGCACCGCGCCGCCCATGGTGTTGATGCCGAACAGCGTGCCCTGCGGGCCGCGCAGCACCTCCACGCGCTCCAGGTCGAGCAGGTCCATGGTCGCGCCGGTCAGCGTGCCGTGGTAGATGTCGTCGATGTAGATGCCCACCGTGGGCTCGAACGAATAGCTGAAGTCGCCCTGGATCAGGCCGCGCATGCCGATGGTCTGCGTCGGGCCGTAGTTGCTGACCGACTGGCGGATGAAGGCATTGGGCACCGTCGCGCCCAGGTCGCTGACGTTCACCGCGCTGCGGGCCTCGAGGTCCTCGGCGGTGAAGGCGGAGATGGCGATGGGCGTGGATTGCAGGCTTTCCTCGCGGAAGCGGGCCGTGACCACGACTTCCTCCAGCACCTCCTGTGTCTCGGACGGCTCGGCGGAGAAGGACGCAGGTGAATGGATCGCCAGTGCGACCGCACCAGCGACGAACGACAGACGGGAACGCGCAGCATGAGAACGCGACATCACACCCCCCGGTATGACTTGTCTTGTTGCACGACCGGTCACCGCCGGTCGCCTGCCCCTGAAGATGGCACGCGGGGGGCGGGGCAGGCAAGCGGCGCTCAGGCCGGGGGCGAGCGGTCGTGCAGCCGGCCCAGGTCGTGCTCGATCAGCCGGTACAGCTTCTCGGTCGCCCCGACCATCGCCTGGCGCATGGTCGCCGAATGCTCGGTGACCACGTAGGGCGGACGTCCCTCCACGCGGGCTTCCACCGTGCAGCGCTTGTGGTCCGCGCCGCCCTTCTCGGCGTTCTCGTCGCTCATGTGCACTTCGACGCGGGTGATCTGGTGGGCGAAGCGCGCCAGTTCCCGCTCCAGGTAGGCGGACACGCTGGTGCCAAGCGCTTCCGTGGCCCTGACGTTCTCGCCGCCGTTGACCCTGATCTGCATGTCCGGGACTCCTCGCCGCAGGTGCTGTGGATCAGGAAGTATAGGTGCTGCTAGTCTGCACCGCGTATCCGGACCAATCCGGATACCCAAGCGAAAAGAACCACCGGGGGATCATTGGTGCCTGCCTCTCCAGAAGTGGCCGCCGCGCGCGGCCGGAACGCCCTCCTGCCCCTGTTCCTGTTCAGCGGCTGCGCGGCCCTCATCTACGAGGTGGTCTGGTACCAGTCGCTGGCGCTGGTCATCGGCAGCAGCGCGGTGTCGATGGCGGTGGTGCTGGCCACCTACATGGGCGGCATGGGCGTGGGAAGCCTGGCCTACCTGCGCTGGCGCGGACGCTTCGGGCACCCGCTGCGCATCTACGCGCAGCTCGAACTGGTGATCGCGGTGTCGGCCCTGCTGGTGCTGTACGTGCTGCCCTGGGCGGGCGGCCTGTACACGGCCGTGGGCGGCGGCGGCTTCCGCGGCATCCTGCTGCGGGGACTGTTCTGCGTCCTGTTCCTGCTGCCGCCCACCATGGCCATGGGCGCGACGCTGCCCGCCGCCGCGGGCTGGCTGCGATCGACGCCGGAGGGCGTCAGCCGCGCCGGCTTCTACTACTCGGCCAACATCGCCGGCGGCGTCATCGGATGCCTGCTGGCGGGCTTCCTGCTGCTGCGCGTGTACGACATCCACACCGCCACCTGGGTGGGCGTGGCGCTGAACGTGCTGGTGGCGGGCGTGGCCTTCATGCTCTCGCGCCTGACACCGGCGGCGCCGGTGGAATCCGCGGGAGGCGCGACCGCAGCACAGGCCTCCGCCGCCGCGGACCATGTCCAGGCTGCGGCGCGGAAGCTTCCCGCGTGGCGGGACCCGCACGTGGCCGCCTATGTGGCCATCGGCATCAGCGGCGCGTGTGCGCTGGGCGCGCAGGTGATCTGGACGCGCAATCTCGCGCTGCTGCTGGGTGGCACGGTGTACACCTTCTCGCTGATCCTGGGCACCATGCTGCTGGGCCTGGGCATGGGCAGCAGTCTCGGCTCGATCGCGGCGCGCACGGTGCGCGATGCCGGGCGCGCGCTGGCGCTCTGCCAGGGACTGGCCATCGCCGGGCTGGGCTGGGCGGCGTGGATGATCAGCGACAACCTCCCCTACTGGCCGGTGAACCCGGGCAACGCGCCGTCGCCGTGGTACCTGCACCAGCTCGACTTCCTGCGCAGCTTCCTGGTGGTGCTGCCGGCCTCGCTGTGCTGGGGCGCGAGCTTCCCGCTGGCGCTGGCCGCCGTGGCCGACGGGCGCGGCAACAGCAGCGCCGCCGTGGCGCGCGTGTATGCGTCCAACACCGCGGGCGCCATCGTCGGCGCCCTGGCGGCCGGGCTGGTGCTGGTGGCGTGGCTGGGCACCCAGCAGACCCAGCGGTTGATGATGGTGCTGGCGCTGCTGGCGGCCCTGCTGCTGGTGCTGGCACCGGCCGGGCACGCGCAGGCCGCCGCGCGCTCATCGCGCGCCGGTTCGCTCGCGGTCGGCGCCATCGCGGTGGCGCTGTTCGTCCTCTGCCTGCCCATCGTGCACAAGCTGCCCGGCGTGCTCATCGGCTACGGCCGCTGGACGGTGACCTGGCTGCCCGAACCCGGGGAATTCCTCTACGTCGGCGAGGGCCTGAACTCCACGCTGGCCGTGTCGCGCAAGCGTGACGGCACGCTCAACTACCACAACGCCGGCAAGGTGCAGGCCTCGAGCCATCCGGACGACATGCGGCTGCAGCGCATGCTGGGTCACCTGACCACGCTGCTGGCGAAGGACCCGAAGAACGTGCTGGTGATCGGCAGCGGCGCCGGCGTCACCGCCGGCGCGGTGAGCGTCAACCCGGACGTGAGGACGCAGACCATCGCCGAGATCGAACCGCTGGTGCCCGAGGTGGTCAGCGTGTTCTTCGGCGAGCAGAACCACGACGTGATCAACAACCCGAAGGTGAAGATCCGCATCGACGACGCGCGGCACTTCCTGCTCACCACCGACGAGAAATTCGACGCCATCACCGCCGATCCCTTCGACGCCTGGGTCAAGGGCGCCGCCTCGCTGAACACGCTGGAGTTCTACGCCGAGATGAAGCGGCACCTGAACCCCGGCGGCGTGGTCACGGCCTGGCTGCCCTTCTACGAGACCACGATGGAGGCCATCCGCAGCGAGATCGCCACCTTCATCGAGGCCTTCCCGCACGTGCTGATCTTCGGCAACACCACCGGCGGACAGGGCTACGACGGCGTGATGGTGGGCTCGATGGAGCCGTTCGCGATCGACGTGTCCGCGATGCACGAGCGGCTCACCAGCCCCGAATACGCGCGGGTGCTGCGCTCGCTGCAGGAGGTCGGCTACGGCTCGGTGGAACTGCTGCTGGGCACCTTCGCCGCCACCGGCGAGCAGCTGCGCCCCTGGGTGGAGGGCGCGGAGATCAACCGCGACCGCAACCTGCGCCTGCAGTACCTCGCCGGACTCGGCGTGAACAACTACCAGCAGGCCGGCATCTATGCCGAGATCCTGCGCCAGGGCAGCTGGCCCGACGGCGTGTTCACCGGCGAGCTGTCGATGCTGTCGCGGCTGAGGTCCGAGGTGATGTCGCGGCGCTGACTACTCTGCCGCCTCCTGCTCCGGATACCAGAATTTCGTGTGGCAGGAGGTGCAGACCTCGTTCAACACCCCGGACAGCTCGTCGAGCTTCTCGGCATCGCGCGCCTGCACGGCCGCCAGCACGCCGTCGGCCACCTCGATCAGCCTGTCCGCCTCGGCGGCGAACTCCTGGGGCAGGGCATCGATCAGCGCCTTGATCTGGGTCGCGCTGAGCGCGCCCGGGCCCTCCTCGCCCTGCAGCTTCACGCCCGGGGCCGCCACCTGGAGGTTGGCCGTGTCCTTGAGGCCGGTGGCGGCGGCGCGCATCTCCGTGGCCACCTTGACGAGCGCAGCCCAGTCCTCCTCGGACAGCATGGCGGCACTGATGTTGCCCTCGTCGTCGTAGACCTTGCCGGAGATCTCCCAGAGCTGGTTGGACTGCGGCGTGAAGGCGTTGGCCATCACTTCCTGGATGGGCGGAGAGGAAGCCGTCGCCGGTGCCGGTGCGGTGGATGTCCCGCGACCGCAACCCACCAGGCTGGTCGCCATGCAAGCCAGGGCCAGAACGATTACAGGGCGCATCTTCTTCCCCTCCCGGTCGAAAGCGCGATTCTAGCGCCGCGGGAAGTCCGCCGAATCAGGGAAAACCGGCGGGTCCGGCCCCGGAACCGCCGCGCCACCCGGGCGCGGCGATCCGCAGGCCGGTTGCAGTGCAGCTAGCGCTTCGCCTTCGAGTGCTGGTTGAAGAACGCGAAGATTTCCGGGATGCCGCTGCCGATCACGCTGCCGTGGTCGCCGCCGGCCTCCTCGATGTACCTGTGGGTGATGCCGAGCTGCTTCATCTTCTCCACCCACTCGCGCACGCCGGCGACGGGAACCAGCGGGTCCTGGTCGCCCTGCACGATCATCATCGGCACGTGCTTCGCGGGTTCGAGGCTGTAGTTGGCCGCGGTGATGCCCGCCGGCGCATGCGCCGGGGCAATGGCGGCGATGCCGGCCCACAGGTTGGCGTGCTTCACGCCCAGGTAGATGGCGCCGGCGCCGCCCATGGAGTGGCCCATGATGTACATGCGGTCCTCGTCGACATTGAACTCCTTGCGGATCATGTCGAGCACCAGCATCACGTCCTTCTCGCTGCGCTTGCTGACCTCGTTGGGTTCGCCCAGGAAGGTCGGATCACGCGGCGGGCCACCGGCACCCGGCGGCGGACCCCCACGACCGGCGCCCGCAGGTCCCCCCGCGCCCGGCATGGCGCCCGGCGGCGGACCACCCGCACCCGGCATGCCCCCCCGCAGCGGACCACCGGCACCCGGCGCACCGCCTCGCGGCGGTCCTCCAAAGCCCACGCCACCGCCGATGCCGCCGGTGCCGGCCGCCATGGGCGACGGCGCGCCGTACCAGCCCGAGGAGTTGTAGCCCATGGGACCGACGAGGATGTATCCGCCCTCTTCCGCCAGATCGAGCGCGGCTCCCCGCAGCAGGGTGTTGGGGTCGCCGCCGAGGCCGTGCAGGGCGATGATCAGCGGCGCCTTCCGGTCCTTGCTCACCTTGGAAGAGACGAACACCGCGTAGGGAAGCTCCTCGTTGGTGTCGGGGAAGGTGTAGGTGCGCTGCTGCACCCGCGGATCGGCGGGACGCGGCGCCGGTGGACCACCCGGGGCCGCCGCAGGAGGCGCGCCGGCGGGAGGCTGTGGGGCTGGTGCAGGAGCCTGTGCCGCGGCGAGCATGGACCCGGCGAGCAGGGCCGCAAGCACGCCCACACGGGCGATGGAAAACGAAGCCATGGTCTTCTTCTCCTTGTTGGTGGCGGGTATCCCCCCGCGTGAAATTATCACAGCGCCGCTCCCGCAGAATCGCGCGGGGCCCCGGTGAACGGCGCGCATTGCCGAGTTCCTTTCGTGCAGCGAAGCGGCGGCGAATTGCCCTATGTGTAGCGCTCTTCGAGCAGGTCGATCTCACGCACCAGCCTGCGCGAGATCGCATCCGAGAACTGGCCCGAGCGCGCCAGCGCGAAGATCACGTCGCGCTCGGCCCTGAGCGCCGCCAGCCTGATCTCCCGCTCGTACTGCTCGCCGCGGCGCACCCGCTGGGCGGTTTCATCCGTGTGCGCGTGGCCGTGGATGCGGCGCTCGTAGCCCTCGAGCACCCGGGCGGCCACCTCCGCGTAGAGGTCGGCATCGGCGGCGGCCGGATCGTGCCCGGCGACCTGCTGCTGCACGGCGGCGATGGCCGCTTCCGCCGCCTTCACGCGCGCCTGGTCGACCTGCGGATCCTCGCCATGCGGCACATGCAGTCCCCGCAACAGGTGCGGCAGGAAGAAGTTCGACGCCAGCAGCGACATCACGATCACGCCCGCAGCGAGGAAGATGGCCAGGTCGCGCGCCGGGAACGGCGTGCCATCGCCCAGCACCAGCGGCAGCGTCAGCACGCCGGCCAGCGTGATGGCGC
>QGUX01000144.1 GCA_003242275.1 Pseudomonadota bacterium
TGCACCTGCTCGGCCTCGTTGAACAGGAAGCGTGGCTCGGGCGCATCGAAGTCCAGCGCGCCGCGGCGGCCGCGGGCGCGGTACAGCGCCCGGTACACGTCCACCAGCGGCAGCAGCTTCTCGCACAGCGGCCCGATCCGATCCCGCGCCGCCGGCTCGCCCAGGAACAGTGCCGCATGGGCCAGTGAATAGGTGAGCCGCGCATGCGAACGCATCACCGCCGGATAGAAGCGCGAGCTCTCCAGCCGGCCGTTGCGCGACACCTGCATGTCGGCCACCAGGCACAGGCGGTCCACGCCGGGCTTGAGCGAACAGAGCTCGTCCGACAGCGCCGGCGGCAGCATGGGCACCACCCGTTGCGGGAAATACACCGAGGTGCCGCGCTCGCGCGCCTCCGCATCCAGCGCCGTGCCCTCGCGCACGTAGAAGCTGACGTCGGCGATGGCCACCACCAGTCGAAAGCCCCGTTCGTTGGGTTCGGCGTACACCGCGTCGTCGAAGTCGCGCGCGTCCTCGCCGTCGATGGTGACCAGCGGCAGGTGGCGGATGTCCACGCGCCGCGCCGCCTCGGCCGGATCGACCTCGGTGCCGTGGCGTTCGGCATCGGCCAGCGCCTCACGCGAGAACTCCGTGGGCAGCGACAGCCTGGCAATGGCCGCCTCGGTGGCCAGCGTCACGGGTTTCTCCGGGTCGAGCAGCCGCTCCACCCGCGCCACGCCCGCGCCGCCCTGCTGCGGATACCTGAGGATGCGCGCGATCACCCAGCTGCCCTGGCGGGCGCCGTTCAGGTGCTCGGGCGGCACGGTGCAGTACAGGTTCAGCCGCCGGTCGGCCGAGGTCACGGTGGCCGAGCGGCCGCGGATGTCCACGGTGGCGAGGAAGGCGCCCACGCCGCGCGCCAGCACTTCGATGACCTGGCCGGCCCAGCGTCCGTCCGCGGCCTGGGTGGCGGCGACGCGCACCTGGTCGCCGTGCATCACGCCGGCCATTTCCTTGGGCGGCAGGAACACGCTCTCGGCGAGGTCGTCGCTGCGCAGGAAGCCGAAGCCGGCGCGGTTGGCGGCGACCACGCCGACCAGCGTGCGGGTGGCGCCCCCCCCGCCGCGGGCGCCGCCGCGGCCCTGCCGGCCGCCGAACTGGGGCGCGCGCCGGCCGCCGGTGGATTGGCCGCCGGAACCGGTGTGGCGGGACTTGCTTCTGCGCGGATGTCTCAGGACTGCCTCGGCTTTGCCCGCAACGGGCCCATCAATGGATCAGGCAGTTTAGCGGACCTTCCCGTCCCGGGCGGGCGTTCGTTGACTTCCGCCCCTTCGCCCGCGTACATTGCGCGCCCCACCGTGCCCAGGTGGCGGAATTGGTAGACGCACTAGTTTCAGGTACTAGCGGGTAACACCGTGGAGGTTCGAGTCCTCTCCTGGGCACCAGTCCCGGCCAGCCTCGCCGGAACTTCTCCGATCTGACTTCCCCCGCCCGCAATGGGCGTCGCTGGCTTCAATGGGCCAGGTGCTGCGCCTTCTGGTGATGGTCCTGCAGCGTGGGCAACGTGCGCGAGGCGAAGCCCGCCAGCTCCTTGTCCGCCAGGCGTGACGCGGAGGTGAACAGCGCCACGGCCTCGGCATGGTCCGCCACCATGCGGCGGGTGAATGCCGCATCGAAGTCGGCGCCGGACTTCCGGTCCAGCTCCTCCACGGCCTGCTTGAACTCCAGGCCCGGCTCCCGGGCCACTTCCAGGCCCTTGCTCTTCGCCAGCGCCTCAAGCTCCCGGTTGGCGTGGCCATGGTCGGCCACCATGCGCTCGCCGTAGGCGCGCACCTCGGCCGATGCACCCTTGCGGGCCGCCAGCGCACCCAGCTGCGCCTCGGCGATGCCGGCCTCCGAGGCCTTCGTGACGAATTCCTCCGCGGTGAGCTCCGCCGCCCAGGCGACCTGTCCCAGCAGCGCGGTGGCGAGCACCGCGGCGATCGGATTCTTCATGGTGGTTCTCCTCACGATTGATGAGTGGACTGTCCCATTCCCTTGCCGGTGCGGCACGGAGCGGGGCGCGCGAGGTCCGGGAGGAAGGCTCCTACAGCAACGGAAAGATGCGCCCGCATCCCGCGGAGGGTGAATCGCTCCTACAGGCTCGCCGGGACGCCACCTACAGCGATCGGGCAGTGCCGACAGCATCTTTGCCGACGGGCCACGAATCCAGGTGCGACCCGACAGTCCGCCAGCCACCGGAAACCGCGAGAGGAGCAACATGAGCGCAGGGCCACAGGTCGTCATGGAGCACCGCTGGGGAACCCGCGTGGAACTTCGCGCAGCAGCGAAGCTGATGACGGTGGACGGCCTGTGCGACGGCATCCTGCGCAATGCCAGCCTGAGCGGCGCCTTCCTCGAGACCCCTGCACGGCCCACGCTGCTGTCACGGGTGTCGGTCAGGCCCGTATCGCCCGGGGGTGAGTGGCTGGATGGCTGGGTCGTGCGCATGGAAGCCCGCGGCATCGCCGTGGAATGGCTCGACCCACCGCTGCATTCGGTCGCGGTGCTGCTGTCGCTGCGGGAGCCGGCCCCGCCCGCAGGCGCCCGGTGGATCCGAACGCAATCCCGGGCGGTGGTACCGCTGCGGCGGCGCCATCCCGGCCGCCTGCCCGATGGCAGCGGGCCGGCACGCTGAACCGCCACTGAATCGCGGCGATTCTCCCCATTGGTGATGCCCCATCGGTGATTGCGGCGGCGATGCGCCCACCGGCATGGCGACCCATCGTATCCTATGGGCCGGTGCCGAAAGACCGGGGGATGACATGAAGATCCGTACTGCCCTTGCATGCTGCCTGCTGTCCGCGGGTGCAATGCGTCCCGCGCTGGCGCAGGAGCCGCCAGTGGGCGTCGCCGACCAGCAGGCACTGCTGAAGAGCCACGACCCGAAGCTGGCCGCCAACAAGAAGCTGGTCTACGACATGTACCGCGCCATCGTGATCGGCGGACACTACGAGATGGCGGAGAAGTTCTTCACCAGGGAGTATATCCAGCACAATCCCAACGTGACCTCCGGCCGTGACGCGCTGGTGGAGTTCATCAGGAACTCCAGGCCGCAGCGCGAGATCCCGCCGGAGATCACCTTCCCGCTGATCTCCATCGTCGCCGAGGGCGACATGGTGGTGGTGGCCACGGTGACCTGGGAACCGGACCCGGAGAAGCCCGGCGAGCGCTACGCGACCACGCATTTCGACATGTACCGCATCGAGAACGGGCTGATCGCCGAGCACTGGGACCACGTGCCCCGGAGTTCCTCGGCGAAGACCTTCGATCCGAACACCATTCTCGAGAACGCGCCGGTCAAGTAGCGGCGCAGACGGGGGGAGAGATGAGAAGCAGGATCCTGCCGGTCGCGGCCGGTTGCGCGCTGGCTGCATGGATGGCGGGCGCGGCCGAGCCCATCGTCACCGACAGCCGGGTGATCACCGAGGAGCGGCGCGTGCAGCTGCTGGAGGCGAAGATCGCCTCGCTGCAGCAGCAGGTGGAGCGGCTGGAGGACCGCCGCGCCATCGAGCGGCTGCAGCAGCTCTGGAGCCATTACGTCAGCGAGGGGATGGCCGAGGAGGCCGCCGCGCTGTTCTCGGACAGTCCCACCGCCTCGATCGAGTTCGCGCAGATGGGTGTGTACCGCGGCCGCGCGCGCATTGCGCAGTTCCTGAAGGCCTTCTTCCCGGTGGGCGATGGCGTGCTGCGCGAGACGCCGGTGATGCAGCCGGTGATCCACGTGGCCGCCGACGGGCGCAGCGCACGGGGCCGCTGGCGTTCGCTGGTGATGGCCGGCCGGCACGGCGAGGAGGGCCGCTGGGAGGAAGGCCCGTACGAGAACGAATACGTGAAGGAGAACGGCGTGTGGAAGATCTACCGCATGCACTGGTTCACCACCGTCAATGGTTCGTACGCCAGGGGCTGGCATCGCGAGGCCTATCCCATCGCCGGCCCGCTGCGCGAGCTGCCGCCGGATGAGCCCCCGTCGATCCGCTACGAGTCCTTCCCGAAGTTCTTCCTGCCGCCCTTCCACTACTACCACCCGGTGACCGGCGCACCGGTCGCCTGGGAATCGCAGATGGAGGACGCGCCATGAAGCCCGCGATCCGCCTGGCGCTGTGCGCCCTGGCCTTCACCGCTTCCACCGCGCTCGAGGCCGCCGCGCCCGCGCCGCCCGACCTGGCGCCACGCCTGCAGCAGCTCGCGAAGCGCATCGCCGCCATCGACGCGCAGGCCGACCGCATCGACGACTACGACCAGATCCGGAACCTGCAGCACGCCTTCGGCTACTACTACGACGAGGCGCTGTGGGACCACGTGGTGGACCTGTTCGCCGACGACGCCACGCTCGAGGTGGGCCAGCACGGCGTGTACGTGGGCAAGGAGAGCATCCGCCGCTATTTCCTGGGCCTGACCCGCGGCCGCATCGGCCTGGCGCCCGGCGAGCTGTCCATCCAGGGACAGCTCTCGCCGGTGATCACCCTCGCGCCCGACGGCCGCAGCGCGCAGGGTCGCTGGCGCGTGCTGATCCAGGACGCCGAGTACGGCAAGGGCGCCAACTGGGGCAGCGGCGTCTACGAGAACGCCTACGTGAAGCAGGACGGCGTCTGGAAGATCAGCCGCCTGCACCTGTACGTGCGCTTCCACGCACCCTACGAGAAGGGGTGGACGTTCGCGGATGCATCGCTCAATGCGCGCTACGGACGCTCCACCGCGCGTCCCGACCGGCCGCCCAGCCTGCGCTACGGCACCTGGCCGGAGCATTTCATCGCACCCATGCACTTCGCCGGCGAGGCGCCGGGCAGCTACCGGCTGGCGCCGCGACCCAGCGACGTCACGCCGAAGCCGGCCGCCGGCGTCGCGCCGGATGCGCCGCCCACCACGACCGCGCTCGAGGCCCAGGTGCGCGCGCTGGAACTGAAGCTCGCGCGCCTGAAGGCCGTCGACGAGATCGAGAACCTGCAGAGTTCCTATGGCTACTACGCCGACATGTCGATGCAGGATGCCACCTCGGCGCTGTTCGCCGAGAACTCCACGCTGGAAATCCTGGGGCGCGGCGTGTTCGTCGGCCGCGACCGCATCTATGAATACATGCGCCGCCTCGGCGCGCCCACCGACGGGCGCCTGTTCACGCACATGCAGCTGCAGCCGGTGATCACCGTGTCGCGGGACGGCACCCGCGCCAACGTGCGCGCCCGCCTGTTCGAGATGTTCGGCATCGAGGGCAACCAGGCGCAGTGGGCCGAGGGCACCTACGAGAACCGCTTCGTGCTCGACGGGGACAAGTGGAAATACCAGGGCCTGATCGGCTACCAGACCTTCTACACGCCGTACGAGCAGGGCTGGGGACTGCAGTCCAACCCGCTGATGGACTACTTCCCCGGTTATCCCCCGGACCTGCCGCACTCGACCGAGTACCAGCCCTACCCGGCCGTGTTCGTGCCGCCGTTCCACTACGCCAATCCCGTGAGCGGAAGAAGATGAACGCCATGGATCCACGTCCCGCCCGTCGCGGGTTGCCGGCCGCGCGCGCCGCCGCGCTGGCCGTCCTCGCCGCCTCCGCCCTGCTGGCCGGCTGCAAGGGCGCCTCGCCCGCGGCTGCCACCGTCGAGGACTCGGCGGCGATGCGCGAGCACATCGCGCTGCTGGAGGCCCGCGCTGCGCGCCTCGCCGACATCAATGCCATCAAGCGCCTGCAGCGCAGTTACGGCTACTACCTCGACGAGGGCCAGTGGAACGACGTGGCCGACCTGTTCGCCGCCGACGCCACGCTCGAGATCGGCAAGGACGGCGTGTACCGCGGGCGCGAGCGCATCCGCGAGTACTTCCGCACCTTCGGCAACGGCCGCGAGGGCCTGGCGCCGGGCCAGCTCAACGAGCACCTGCAGGTGATGCCGGTGATCACGCTGTCGTCGGACGGGCAGCGCGCCCAGGGCACCTGGCGCGCCATCATCCTCGCCGGCCAGCTCGGCCGCGAGGCGTGGTGGAGCGAGGGTCCTTACGAGAACACCTACGTCAAGGAAGACGGCGTGTGGAAGATCGCCAGCCTGCGCTGGTTCCAGACCCTGTGGGTGCCCTACGAGGGCGGCTGGGCCAACAACGCCGACGCCAATGGCGCGAGGTTCGTGTCCGCGCGGCTGCCGCCCGACGCGCCGCCGACGCTGGACTACAAGACCTGGCCCGGCGCGTTCACCCCGCCCTTCCACTTCCGCGGCCGCTATCCCGGGCTCGAACCCCTGGCGGCACCTGCCGACGCCGCGTCACACGCGGTGACGCCGGCGCGCATCGCCCGGCTCGCGCTCCAGGCACAGGCCCTGGCCGACCAGGACCAGGTCGAGAACCTGCAGCGCATCTACGGGTACTACGCCGACAAGGGACTCTGGAGCGAGGCCGCCGCGCTGTTCACCGACGATGCCGAACTGCATGTGCAGGGCCGCGGCATCTTCCGTGGCCGCGCGCGCATCCTCGAATACCTGCGCGCGATCGGCCCGGAGGGCCTGACCCCCGGCCGACTGTTCGACCAGATGCAGCTGCAGCCGGTCACGCACGTGGACGCCGCCGCCGGCACCGCCCGCTCGCGCTGGCACGTGTTCTCGCAGCTCGCCAGGCACGGCGAGTTCCACGAGTGGAGCACCGGCGTGATGGAAAACGAATACCGCCGCGAGGACGGCGTGTGGAAGATCAGCCGCCTGCACTACTTCCCCACCATGGTCTCGCCCTACGAGGCCGGCTGGGGCAAGGTCTCGCTGCCCTTCTCGCGCTACGAGCCCGCGATCGCGCCGGACGCGCCCTCACCCGGCCCGGCCAGCCACTACGAGCAGGCCTTCGTGCCGCCCTTCCACTTCCGCCATCCCGTGCGCGAGGCCGCCATCCCCGCGTCCGCCGCGCCCGCACCGGTCGCGGAATCCGCCGGGGCGCTGCTCGAGCGCATCGAGCGGCAGGTCACCGCCGCCGAGCACCGCCATTCCATCGAGAACATCCAGACCACCTACGGTTACTACCTCGCCACGCTGCTGTGGGACGACCTGACGGAGCTGTTCGCCGACGACGGCACCATCGAGATCGCGATGCGCGGCGTGTACGCGGGCAAGGCCTCGGTCCGGCGCAACCTGAACCTGTACGGCCAGGCCGGCCTCGACGACGGCGTGCTGCACAACCACATGCAGTTCCAGCAGGTGATCGACGTGTCGCCGGATGGCACGCGCGCCAACCTGCGCGCGCGCGCGCTGTCGATGATGGGCAACTTCGGCCGCAACGCCACCTGGATGGCGGGCACCTACGAGAACGAGTTCGTGTACCGGGACGGACGCTGGAAGTTCATCAAGGACCAGCAGGTCAACACCTACTTCGCACCCTACGAGGTGGGCTGGAAGGACCTGCCGCAGCGCGCCCCGCCGGGCATCACGGCCTCGAATCCGCCGGATGCGCCGCCGTCGATGCCCTTCGACCTGTACCCGAAGAACTTCCTGGTGCCCTTCCACTATCCGCACCCGGTGACGGGCACCGGCGCGGCGGGCCGTTGAGGCCCGCCGCGCGCGATCAGAAGTTCATCGTCACCGACAGTCCCAGCGTCGTCCCCAGGTCGTACCGGTTGAAGTACACGCGGTTGTCCCCGCGGCGCTGGAATTCCTTGTAGTCGCGGCCGAGCAGGTTGCGCGCCTCGAACTTCATCTCCATGGCCGTGCCCAGCAGGGTGAACCCCTGGCGCACCACCAGGTCCGCCCTGAAGCCCGGGGACTCCTGGATGTCCGGCAGGCCGGCTGCCCCCCGGCTGGTGACCCGGTCGCCGGCGTACGACATCAGCAGTGTCACCTGCGAGAGCCGGCCGGGACGCTCCAGTCCCAGCTGCAGGTTCACCAGGTGGCGCGACTGGCCCGTGAGCCGGCTGCCGTCGCGGAAGTAGTTGGACGCCGGCTGCGCCTGCGTGCCGAACACCGCCACCGTGTCGCCCTCGCGCACGTTGATGCGCGAATCGGTGAAGGTGTAGTTGCCGATCAGCACCAGGCGGCGCCGCGCGAGCCAGCCCTCCAGCGGGCCCCGGTCCGTGGCGAGGCCGGAGAGTCCCACGTGCTTCTGCAGCTCCACCTCGGCGCCATGCAGCTGCGCCTCCGGCGCATTGGCGAAGCTGGTCACCGGCGTGTTCTCGTTGAAGCCGGTGAAGGCCTCGATGGGCCGGTCGATCCGCTTGTAGAAACCGGCCAGCGAGAAGCGCTGCTCCGGGGCGAAATACCATTCGAAGCGCGCCTCGCCGTTGACGAACCCGCTGTCGGTCAGCAGCGGGTTGCCACGGTAGGTGCGGTTGCTGTCCGGGTCATAGTAGGACTGGAACATCAGCTCGCGGAACTGCGGGCGGGCGATGGTCTTCGAGGCGTGCAGGCGCACCTGCCGGTCCTGGGGCTCCCCGAACTTCCAGGTCAGCGTCACGGCCGGCAGTACATAGTCCTCCTCAAGCCGCGTACCCGCGCCGGAGGCGCCGTTGCCGCCGGCGAACACCTGGACGGGGCGGACCACCTGCTTGCCGCGCTCGAAGCGCGCGCCCGCCGCCAGTTCCAGCGAATCCGCCAGCCGCGCCTGCAGCTGGCCGAAGGCGCCGTGCGTCAGCATGCGCGCCGCGAACCCCGGGAACTGCTCGGTGGTCTCGATCAGGGGGATGTCCCAGTGGGCGTTACCGCCCGCGCCCACCAGGAAGGCGGCAGGGCAGGGCCCGGGCCCTTTAACACATTTCCGAGCCCACCAGCAC
>QGUX01000145.1 GCA_003242275.1 Pseudomonadota bacterium
CTGGAGGTGCGGCAAGCCCCCCCGGGGCGGTAGAGTGCCCCGGGACGTTGGGGGCCGAGCCCTGCAAGTCGCCGAGGCCGGAAGACCCCTTGTTGCCCCCGGCGGGCGGCAGCGCCCCGATGGCCTGCCGGTGTGATGCCGGCAGCGGGGGATCGAACCGCACCGCGTCCTGCGCGAGCACGGCGGTGGGCAGCGTGACGATGGCGGCGCGCGCCTCGAGGCTGCCGGCGGTGGAGTCCACCTTCACGCACCCCCCGTTCCATGCGATGCGCGTGACGCGCACGCCCAGCGACACCGGCAGGTCCGCCGCCGCCGCTTCGACCACGGCCCCCAGCCCCTCGCGCACCGACCAGTTCTCGTCGGAGTCGGCGTAGCGGTGGTAGTCCACCGTGGACACCGCGCGGCTTTCCACGCCCATCGCCCAGGTCATCACCGCGTCGAAGCGCGGCCGGAAGGCATCGTCGGGCAGCACGTCGGCCACCGGCACATCGCGGCCGGCTTCGGCGGCGTCGGCTATGAGCTGCTCGTAGCGGCGGTAGCTCTCGCCGGCCAGCGCGCGTTCGGCCGGCGTGGGCGCGCGGCCTCCCACCCAGGCGTCCGGTCCCCAGCCAGGCGAACGGCGGTCGATGGTGAAGCCGTCCTGCTCCGCCAGCGTGGTCCAGACGTTTTCCCCGGCGAAATGCAGCCACGCCGCACCGAGGTCCACCGGCATGCCCAGCGACAGGTCGAGGGCGCATCGCCCGCCCACGCGGTTGCGCGCTTCCAGCAGCACCACGTTGCGGCCCGCGGCGCGCAGGCGCCGGGCAGCGCCGATGCCGGCGGCGCCGGCGCCGATGACGATGGCGTCGATGTCGGACATGGCGGGCCAGTCTACTTGCTACCATTCGCGCCAATGAAGAATCTCGACCACCTGCTGGCGAACAACCGGCGCTGGGCAGCGGACCGCACCCGGCAGGATCCGGCCTTCTTCTCCCGGCTGGTGGCGCAGCAGACGCCCCGCTACCTGTGGATTGGCTGCGCCGACAGCCGCGTGCCGGCCAACGAGATCGTGGGGCTGGCGCCCGGCGAGCTGTTCGTCCATCGCAACGTGGCCAACCTCGTGGTGCACACCGACCTCAACTGCCTGTCGGTGCTGCAGTACGCGGTGGACGTGCTGAAGGTCGAGGTCATCATGGTCACCGGCCACTATGGCTGCGGCGGCATCGCCGCGGCCATGGGCAGCGCCTCGCTGGGGCTGATCGACAACTGGCTCAGGCATGTGCAGGACATCCGCAGCCGGCATGCCGGCCGCGTCGCCGCCGCCGGCGCGGAGGCGGCCGATCGCCTGTGCGAACTGAACGTGCTGGAGCAGGCGCGCAATGTCTGCCGGACCACGGTGGTGCGCGATGCCTGGGCCCGGGGACAGGAGCTGTCCGTGCATGCGCTGATCTACTCGGTGGCCGACGGCCTGCTGCGCGACCTGAACTTCCGCGCCGGCGCCGACAGCGACGTGAACGCCCTGCTCGAGCAGGCGGTGGCGTCGCTGCCGCCGTCGCTCTGACCGCCCGCCATACCGTCACCGGACAAGGAAAAGGGGCGCCACGTGGCGCCCCTTTCCCGTGCCTGCGGGGATCCGCCTCAGTGCGCGGGTTCCACCGCCGCGGCCGGCGCCGGTTCCCGGCCGCGCAGGCGGCGGTACGTGCGCCGCATCCAGTGCTCGAAGTCGTCCATCAGCGTGTACAGCACCGGCACCACGAACAGCGACAGCGCGGTGGAGGCGAGCAGGCCGCCGATCACCGCCGCGCCCATCGGCGCGCGGAAGCTGGCGTCGCCGTGCAGGCCGATGGTGATCGGGATCATGCCGGCGGTCATCGCGATGGTGGTCATGATGATGGGCCGTGCGCGCTTGCTGCAGGCGTCGATGATGGCGTCGTGGCGCGACAGGCCGTGCTCGCGCCGTGCCATCACGATGTACTCCACCAGCAGGATGGAGTTCTTGGTGACGATGCCCATCAGCGTCAGAAGGCCGATCAGCGCCGGCATCGACAGTTCCATGTTGAACAGGAACAGCGCCACCATCGCGCCGCCCGCCGACGGCGGCAGCGCCGACAGGATGGTGACCGGCTGGATCACGTCGTGGAACAGCAGCACCAGCAGCATGTACACGCACAGGATTCCGACCACCATGGCAAGGATGAAGCCGGTGAAGATGTCGCGCATGATCTCCGCCTCGCCCGACTCCAGCGGGCGCACGCCCTCCGGCAGGTTCTTCATCGACGGCAGGTCGTAGAGCTTCTGCATCGCCTCGTCCAGCGACATGGTGCCGCGGTCGGCGCGGATCGAGATCGAGCGGCTGCGGTTGAAGCGGTCGATCTGCGAGGGACCGGCGCCCAGGCTCACGTCGGCCACGTTCATCAGCGGCACCGGGCCGAAGCGCGAGGGCACCTGCAGCAGGCGGATCTGGTTGATGTCGGCGCGCGCCTCGTCGTTGAGGCGCACGCGGATCGGGATCTGCCGGTCGGGCAGGTTCAGCTTCGACAGGTTGTTGGTGATGTCGCCGCTGGTGGCGATGCGCGTGGCCAGGCTGATGGCCGAGGTGGTCACGCCCAGCTCGGCCGCGCGCTCGGGCAGCGGCCGGATCACCAGCTCGGGCTGCAGCAGGCTGGCGCTGGTGGTCACGTTGGAGAAGCCGGGCACCTCGCGCAGCTCGCGCTCGACGGCCGCCGCGGCGGCGGCGAGGATGGCCGAGTCGTCGCCGGTGAGCTGGATCTCCAGCGGCCCGCTGCCGGGGCCGCCCGCATTGCCGGTCTGGATGCGCACGCCCGGCAGCGTGCGCAGGTCGGCGATCATCTTCTGCTGCAGCTGCTGCTGCCGGAGCTCGCGTTCCTCGCGGTCGGTGAGCGTCACGAAGGTGTTGGCACTGGTGGGCGAGAGCGTGGTGGTGACGCGCACCACCTCGGGATATTTCTTCAGCCGTTCGAGGATCTCGCGCGCCACGGCGCGGGACTCGTCCATGGTCGATCCCGGCGGCAGGCTGACGTTGAGCTGCACGAAACCGAAGTCGCCGGCCGGCGCGAAGCCCCGGGGCAGGAAGAACGCCAGCAACAGCGCGGCCAGCATCACCAGCGTCGAGACGACGACGGTGGTCTTGCGATGAGCCAGCACCCAGTCCACCTTCGACAGGTACCAGCCCTTGTACCGGCCCGTGCCCTCCAGCTCGGCGTCGGGCTTCATCAGGCGCGAGGCCATCAGCGGGGTGAGCGTGCGCGCCACCAGCAGCGAGAACAGCACCGCGGTGGCGGCCGTGAAGCCGAAGGGCTTGAAGAACTCGCCCGGGATGCCGTCCATGAAGGCCACCGGGATGAACACCGCGCACAGCGTCAGCGAGGTGGCGACCACCGCCAGGCCGATCTCGATGGCGGCGTCGGTGGCCGCCTGCATGGGCGGCTTGCCCATGCGCAGGTGGCGCACGTTGTTCTCCACCTCGACGATGGCGTCGTCCACCAGCATGCCGACCACCAGCGACAGGGCCAGCATGGTCAGCGTGTTCATCGAGAAGCCGAACAGGTACAGCGCCCAGAAGGTGGGCAGCACCGACAGCGGCAGCGCGATGGCCGAGATGATGGTGGCGCGGAAGTCGCGCAGGAAGAACCACACCACCACGATGGCGAGGAACGCGCCCTCGACCAGCATCATCATCGAGGCGTGGAAGGCGTCGCGGATCTCCGCGTCCTGCACCGCGTTGATCTCGGCGATCTGGATGTGCGGGTACTTCTTCTGCAGCTCTGCGACGGCCCTGCGCACGCCGTCGGCCACCTGCACGGCACCCTCTCCCCAGGCACGGAACACCTGGAAGCCGATCACCGGCTTGCCGTCCATCAGCACTTCCTGGCGCACCTCGGCGGCCTGGTCGCGCACGTCGGCGATGGCGTCCAGGCGCACGCTGCGGCCGTCGCCCAGCGCGATGGGCAGTGCCGCCAGCTCCTGCACCGAGGTGATGGTGCCCAGCGTGCGCACGCTCTGCTCCTGCGCGCCGATGCGGGTCTCGCCGCCGGGCAGCTCCACCTGCGTGCGCAGCAGCTGGCTGGAGACGTCGCCGGCGGTCACGCCCAGCGCCGCCATGCGGTCCGGGTCGAGGTCCACGCGCACCTCGCGCTCCACGCCGCCGATGCGGCTGACCTGGCCCACGCCCGGCACGCTGGAGATCTCGCGCATCACGTTCAGGTCCACGAACCAGGACAGCTCGGTGTCGCTGAGCCGGTCCGAGGCCACCGCGAAGGTGAGCACGGCGTCGCCGACGGTGGTCGCGCGCGAGATCACCGGTTCGTTGGCGTCCATGGGCAGGTCGGGGCGGATGCGCGAGATGGCGTCGCGCACGTCGTCCATGGCCTGCGACATGTCGGTGCCGAACTGGAACTCGATCGCCGTCGAGGAACTGCCGGTGCGCACCGTGGAGGTGATGTCCTCGATGCCGACGATGTTCGAGACGGCGTCCTCCACCTTGCGGGTGATCTCCGTCTCCATCTGCGTGGGCGGCACGCCCGGGTAGCTGACGTTGACGATGATGAAGGGGAAGGAAATGTCCGGCTGGTCCTGGATGGCGAGGCGCGGGAAGGCGTAGAGCCCGCCCAGCACCAGCACCACGAAGGCCATCAGGACCGGAACGGGGTTCCGGATCGACCAGGTGACGAAGTTCATTGCACGGCCTGCGCGCTGCCCATCGCCGCGGCGCCGGTGAGTTCACCCCCGGCGCTGGCCACGGCCACGGTGTCCCCGTCCTTCAGGAAGCCGGCGCCCTTGACGGCGATGATCTCGCCGGCCTGCACCCCGGAGGCCACTTCCAGCATGTCGCCGTACACGCCGGCCTGCTCGACGCGGCGGCGCTCGACCACGTTGTCCGGGCCGACCACGAACACGTAGCTGTAGCCGTCCTGCATCACCACGCTGGCCACCGGCACCATCAGGCCGGCGCCCGAGCCGGCCGCGATCTCACCGCGCGCGAACATCCCGGGGCGCGCGTCGCCGCCGGTGATGTCCACGTACACCAGGCCGGTGCGCGTGCTGGTCTGCACCGTGGGCGCCACCATGCGCACCTTGCCTTCCAGCGTCCTGCCGTCGGCCGTGGTGATGGTCACGGCCTGGCCGGTCTTGATGCGCGAGAGCTGCGCCTCCGGCACCTCGGCGCGCCACTCGACGCGGTCCTGCCGCAGCATGCGCAGCATCTCCGCGCCAGGCTGCGCGATGTCGCCGACGCTGACCGTGCGCGAGGTGATGGTGCCGGAGTCCGGTGCGCGCACCTGGGCGTAGCGCAGCCTCAGTTCAGAGGTGTCCAGCTCCGCGCGCGCGGTTTCCACCCGCGCCTGCGCGGCCACGTGCTCGGCGCGCAGCCGGTCGAGGTCGGCCTGCGACAGCGAGCCGGACTTCGCCACCGACTCGCCGCGGCGCAGGGCCGCGGCGGCATTCTCCAGCGCGGCTTCGGCGCTGCGCAGCGCGGCCTGCTTCGACGCCAGGTCGGCCTGCAGCAGGTCATCCGACAGGCGCACCAGCACCTGTCCGGCGCGCACGCGCGAGCCCACGTCCACCAGCACCTCGGCGACGCGGTAGCCGCCCACCTCGGGGCCGATGACGACCTCCTGCCACGGGAAGATGGAGCCCGTCGCCGGCACCGTGCGCACCAGTTCCTGGCGCACCACCGGCGTGGTGGTCACCGTCAGGGCCGCGGCGGCCGGACGCGGACCGGACTCGCCCGCCACGCCCGGCGCCGGGGTCTCATCCTGGGGCCGGCCGCTGCAGCCGGCCAGCAGCAGCGCCGTCGCAACGACAGAAAAAAGGAATGGGTTATGGGCCATGCGCATGCGCATGGAAGACGACGGGTACTGGCGCATTGGATGCGGGGGGAACCTTGTCCGATATCAGGTGACTGATAGAATATCAGCCTCCTTATTTTACGGCACGGACCGTCCCCGCGTCCAACATGACGAGCACCCCCAAGCCCTGCGTCCGCAGTCCGGAAGAGCAGATCGGCTACCTGCTCAAGCGGTTGATGCATCAATTCCGTCACCAGGTGGAGGAGAGGCTGCGCCGGGAATGCGACATGTCGCTGGCGCACCTGGTGACGCTGGACCAGCTGCAGCAGGAGCCGGGCGTGGCCGGCGCGCGGCTCGCCCGGCGCCTGCTGGTGACGGCGCAGACCATGACCGGCCTGCTGCGGCGTCTGGAGGAGGAGGGCGCGATCGAGCGCCGGCCCGATCCACACAATCGCCGCGCCGACCGCTGGTACCTGCTGCCGGCCGGCGAAGCGCGCCTGAACGCCGCGCGCATCGCCAGCACGCCGGTGATGACCAAGATGCTCTCGCTGCTCGACGCACGCGAGGTGGCCGAACTGCGCGACTACCTCGAGCGCTGCGTGGAAGGACTGGAGGAGGGCGGTGGCACGCAGCGCGACGGCGCCGCCGCCCGGGGCGGGCAGCGCGCCAGCGACGAATCGCACACGGTTCCATGACGGCGACGCTCGCCGGCCTCTACATCTATCCCGTGAAGTCCGCGGCCGGCATCGCCTGCGAGGAGGCGAGGCTCGGCGAGCGCGGACTCGAGCACGATCGCGAATGGATGATCGTCGATGCCGACGGGCGCTTCCTCACGCAGCGCGAGGAGGCACGGCTGGCGCTGCTGGAGGTGGCCATTGCTGACGGCCTGCTGCACCTGTCGAATCCGCAGGGCGCCGGGCCGCGGCTGGCGCTGGACCACGAGGGCGAGGTGCGCGAGGTCACCGTGTGGCGATCGCGCTGCGATGCCTTCGACGCGGGCGAGGAGGCCGCCCAGTTCCTGTCGGACTGGCTCGGCCGGCCGCTGCGGCTGGTGCGCTTCGACCCGCGCCGTCCGCGCTACTCGAATGCCGACTGGACCGGCGGGCGTGAGGTCCCCAATGCCTTCAGCGACGGCTATCCGCTGCTGGTGCTGTCGCAGGCGTCGATCGACGACCTGTCCGCGCGCGTGGGCCGTGCGCTGCCGGTGCAACGCTTCCGTCCGAACCTGCTGCTCGGCGGCACCAGTGCCTATGCCGAGGATGAGGCGGCGGAGATTCTCGCCGGCGGGGCGCGGCTGGTGCTGACCAAGGCGTGCACGCGCTGCGCCATCACCACGGTCGATCCGGTCCGCGGCGAACGCGATGGTGAGGAACCGCTGCGCACGCTGAAGTCCTACCGGTTCGACGCGGCGCTGCGCGGCGTGGTGTTCGGGCGCAATGCCTATACGGTGTCCGGCTCCGGCGCGCGCCTTGCGCGCGGCATGGCCGTGCAGCTCGCCACCGCGTGATGCCCGCGTCCATTAGAATCGCGCCATGATCGAACGCTTCGTCGAACGCCTGTTCTTCGCCAGCCGCTGGCTGCTGGCGCCCATCTACCTCGGCCTTTCCATCGCGCTGGTGGTGCTGGGCTTCAAGTTCTTCCATGAACTGATCCACACCCTGCTGCACATGCGGGAATGGTCCGAGGCCGACGTGGTGCTGTCGCTGCTGGCGCTGGTGGACATCTCGCTGGTCGGCGGCCTGATCGTGATGGTGATGTTCTCGGGCTACGAGAACTTCGTCTCCAAGCTCGACCTGCAGGAGGATCGGACCGAAAGCCTCGGCTGGCTGGGCAAGCTCGACGCGGGCACGCTGAAGCTGAAGGTGGCCGCCTCCATCGTGGCGATCTCCTCCATCCACCTGCTGCGCAAGTTCATGCAGGTGGAGGACATCGGCAACGACAAGCTGCTCTGGTACGTGGTCCTGCACCTGACCTTCGTGGTGTCGGCGCTGCTGATGGGCGTCCTCGACCGAATCACCAGCGCGTCGCACCGCGCCGAGGCGCACTGAGGCAGGCGCTTTGCGCGGCGGGCGGCCGCGCAGACCGGATCAGGCGCGCTGCGCCAGCAGCGCCCTGAGCACCGCCACCAGCGCGATCGGCTGGCTCACCGGCAGGTGGTGGTGGCTGGCGGGAATGCAGGTCACCGAACGCACGTTCCGCACGCAGCCGGCCAGGCGCCTCGCCCGCTCCGGCGTCACCACGCGGCTCTCCTCGCCGTAGACGAAGTCCACCGGCGTGGGGAGGTCGTGCAGCGCGGCCACGTCGTCGACGACCTGCGGGTCGTCGGCCCGCTGCTGGAATACGCGCGTGACGTTCTGGTCGAACTTCCACGTCCACTGGCCGTCCGGCTCCTGCCGGATGGACATGCGGCCCATGTGCTCCAGCGCGATCGCGGGCGCCGGCTCCAGCGGCCGCAGCATGAAGCGCCTGAGGATGCTGGCCTCGTCCGGGTAGCGCTTCTTCGGGCGCCACTCCTCGTCGAAGCCCCGCACCGGATCCTCGGGCGTGCCGAGGCGTGAGTCCACCACGATGGCGCGCCGGAACAGCTCGGGGCGGGCATGGCAGGCGTAGAGCAGCGCGCGCCCGCCAAAGCTGTGGCCCACGGCGATGCAGCCGCCGATGCCGATGGCGTCGATCAGGGCGGGAATCTCGGCGTAGAACTGCGGGTAGCTGTACGAAGGACGGCAGCCCGAATCGCCCATCCCGCCGAAGTCTGCGGCGATCACGCGATGGTCCTCCGCCAGCCACGGCGCCACGAAATCCCACCAGTGCGCATGCGCGAGGTAGCCGTGCAGCAGCAGCAGCGTCGGTGCGCCGGGCGGCCCGGGCCATTCCAGGGAGTGCATGCGGATTCCGGCGGCCTCGACGAAGCGCGAGGCGCCCG